>JBBFLL010000011.1:0-74510 GCA_037479045.1 Brevinematales bacterium
ATGAAGGAATGTCAACACAGGCTTAACGAGTTGCTGAGTCTGTTGAAGCAACCTCAACGGCAGCATCCTTGCTGCCTTAGTTAAAAAGACGGCCTATAAAAGTGAGAAATCTGTCGCTAACAAGAAGTTAGCCGCCAGAGGTTTAAAACAAACAAAAATTTAAAAATTAAACTTTCATTTTTTATATAAAGAAAAGCATCATTTTTAAAGCCTTCGTCAAAGCACAACTTTGAACTTTGAACTTGCAACTGTATTAATTTTTTCTATTTTGCGATAAGTATCATTCCATTTATTTTATGTTTTTCAAGCCTTTTTAAGACATTTTCAGCTTCATTTCTACTTTTGAAGTATCCTATTCTTACCTTTATCCATTTTGTGCCTTTTGTAATTTCTTCTGTTGTGAATACTGGAAAATTATCTTTTCTCAATAGATCGTAGACTTTTAAAGCATTTTTTTCTTCTTTAAAAGCTCCCACCTGAATGTAATATCTCATATTTTCTTCAACAATACTTTCTTTAGATGAAAAAGATGAAAAACTTGAAGATTGTGTTGAAGGCTCGATAACTACTTCCTTCTCCATTAATTCAAAGTTTGTTTTGTCTGTAGAAGTAGAAGCGAAACTACTTAAACTTGATGAACTTGAACTGAAAACTGGAAGTGGTGGATATTCATCTGGCTCAGAAAGTATAAATTCTTCATCTGTATTTGAAATTGGTTTATCTTTTATTTCTTTCTCAACAATCTTATCTTCATAAGGAGGTATCTCAATAATGTTTGTAACTGGAACCATAACTGTATTAGTTATTGTTATTTCATTGGTTTTTGTTATTACAACAATGTTTGTATAAGTTATGTTTGAATATGCCCCCTGGGGAGTAATAATCGATGAACTTTGTTCTGAAGAAAGATTTTTACCATTAATTTGAAAATTTTCCATATTGCTTACTGATGAAGTTACCCCTATAGAAAAACTTTGAGATGAAGAAGTCTTTGGATATGGCTCTTCATCATAAGATATTTTACCATCACCAAGTTTTAAGATTGTTATTTTAGCATAGGTTGTGCCTTTTCTTATAAAGCCAAGCTCCTCTGCCGCTATTCTTGAAACATCAAGTATTCTATTTGCGACAAAAGGCCCTCTATCGTTTATAACAACCTTTACTTTTCTACCATTCTCAAGATTTTCTACCATTATCTCTGTGCCAAATGGTAACTCCTTATGGGCTGCTGTATATTTATTTGGGTCAAATATTTCTCCATTTGCTGTTTTTTTACCCTTGAATTCATCTCCATAATATGATATTGTGCCATACAAATATTTTGGAAACTGAGAAAAACTATATTTTACTACCAGCAAAAAAAATAATATAAAAATAACTTTTTTCATTTGCTTCCTCCATACAAAGCCAGTTATTGTCTATATCGGAAAATTTTTGAATTAATTAAGAAAACTTAATATCACAAATTAGTATATTGAAATATAAGAAAAAAAATGATATAATTTATTGTCAATGATTACGGGGTTTTTATGGAAGACATTTCAATGATAAGAGTAAGATATGCTGAAACAGATCAAATGGGTGTTGTATATTATTCAAATTATTTTATCTGGATGGAAGTAGGTAGAACAAACCTGCTAAGAAACAGCGGATTAAGCTATAAAGAACTTGAAAATGAAGGATATGCATTACCTGTTCTCAAAGCATATGCAGAATATTTAAGCTCTGCATATTATGACGAACAAATAATTATAAAATCAAGATTTAAAGAAATAAAAGGTCCGAAATTTACAATTGAGTATGAAATTTATAATACAGAAAATACTTTACTTGTGAAAGGTTATACAGAGCATGTCTTTATATCAAAAGACACAAGAAAAGTAATAAAACCACCCAAAAAATTTTTAGAATTAATAAAAAAGGAGGCTTAATCTGAAAAGAAAGGAAAAAATCCCTACACCCAAAAAGATCTTTTTCTACAAAAAAAGAGAAAAAATAAAAAGACAAAAAGTAAAACAAAAAAAGGAAAAACAAAAGTTCAAGTTATCTCACATAGATAAGAATTTTGTTCATTTTTTATCTTTAAGAAGAAAAACTTTTTTAACAGTTATAATGAAACTTTTCAGCCGTATTGGAGATGGACAAATCTGGTTTTTGCTATGTGTGATATTTTTCTTTATTGATTTTACTACAGCACTTGCTCTTACAATTGGCCTTATAATTCAGGTTATACTTCAACAATTCTTTAAAAGAATTTTTGTGAGAAAAAGACCTTACGAAAAGCATGAAGAAATAACAAAAGTTATTAATCCACCAGATAAATTTTCGTTTCCATCAGGACACACTGCTGCTGCTTTTACCCTTGCATTTATATTTTATTATCTTTATCCAATTCTATTTTTCCCGTTTCTTTTTGTTGCTATAATTATTGGGTTTTCAAGAATATATCTTGGACTTCATTATCCTTCTGATGTAATCGCTGGTGTCTTACTTGGTTTTTTAAGCTCAAAACTTGCAATATTCTTAACAGACTTATTTGAAAGTGTCAAGAGTCTCATATGATTGACTTTGTAAAATTAAACGAATTATCAAAAACAAACCAGATAATAGAAAAAACAAAAAACAACCTGTTCACAATAAAGCTAAACCAAAACTATGTTCACAGTATTTACGACCCATACAAAGAGGCTGAAAGGCTTATTAAAGTTGTTGAAGAAACAAATCCAGAAGAAACCCTTGTTATAATCTTTGGAAGTGGACTTGGTTACCATATAGAACTTTTAGAAAAAAAAGGTTATAAAAATGTCATAATTATAGAACTTAACGATGAAATATACAGAATTTTTAAAAATATTTATGATTTACCCGAAACATATTTTTTACTTTCTCTAAAAGATAAAGTTGAAAAGATAGATTCCATTTTTTCGATATTTGAAATTCAAAATTTCAAGAGAATAAAAACTATACAGCTAAGAAATGATTACTCAAAAGAGTTATACAAACCTTATGAAGAAAGGATACAGAGACTCCTTGAGGTTAAACTTGGGGACTTCAGCACAAGAATGAAATTTGAAGAAATATGGTTTATCAATATTTTAAAAAATATATACTTTCTCAAAAACAGTGTAGAAATTCAAAAATTGTTCGGTTTATTTAAAAATTTACCTTTTTTAATAGTTTCAGCTGGGCCTTCATTAAAGGATTCGCTTGAATACATTAAAAAAATCAAAGATTATGTTATCCTTGTTTCCGTGGATACGGCAATTTTGCCTCTCTATGAAGCTGGCATAATTCCAGATTTTATTTATTCACTTGATTCACAAATCTATAACTTAACAGACTTTCTAATGATAGAAAAAAACTTCCTTTCAAAGACTAATTTGATTTACGACATCGTTTCAAATCCGGGGCTACAGGTTTATTTTAATAAAATCCGAAAGGAAAATCCAGAAAGATATAATTTTATATCAACCACTGCACACCTTGATTTTGATTACAACAATAATCCATTTTTTATAAAAAATGAATTCGTCAACTGGATAGAAAATAAAGTCTCATTGAGATTTGGAGATATTGAAACTGGTGGCTCAGTATCGACTTCTGCTTTTCATTTTTCTTTTCTTGCCGGAGGAAATCCAATTATTTTAACTGGTCAGGACTTAGCCTATACAAACCTTGTCTCTCACACTCCCTCTTCTTCTCACTTCTATAGACTTCTTTCAAAAACAAATCGAGTAAATAAAATAGAAAATCTATTTCTTTCTATAATAAAAAAAAGAAAAATTCTTGAAAAAGATTCTCTTAATAAAAACAAGATATTAACAGACTTCGTCCTTAATAATTTCAGGGGATGGTTTGAAGAATCTGCAAAAAACATTCTCAATTTTCAAAAAAATATTTCTCTCATCAACGCTACATTAAACGGAACAAAAATAAGCCACTTTACTGATATGCCTATCGATAAATTGTCTCAAATTATTTCAAAGGAGGGGACAAAACTCGACAAAGAAAGAATTTTTAAATTTTCCTTGATAGAAGTAAATAAAATTGATAAAATATTATGGGAGTTAAAAAAATTAGACAACTTTGTCTTAGAACTACCAATTAAAGAAGAAATTTTTTCTATCATTGAAAACTCAGAGTTTTATTTTCTCAATAGATATTTTATGAAAGAAAGAATTGTTTTTGAAAGATACAGTAAATTTGAAGAAGACAACATTCATAGAAAGCTAAGAAGACTTGTAAAAAATTTAGAGGAATTATATGCCCGAAAAACTGATTGATGAAATTGAAGACTCAATTTTTATAATTTATTCAAATAAACCAAGCTCACATGTCTATCTCGTAAAAGGAAGCAACAAAAATATTTTAATAGATACCGGAACAAAATCCAATTTTTCAAGAATAGTAGAAGCCCTTTCCAAAATAAGTCTTAAAGTTACAGATATTCATCTTGTAGTTTGCACACATGAACACTACGACCACATTGGGGGCATAAGTTTTTTCTACAATCATTCTATACTTGCTGCTGATAGATTTGCCGCAACAAAAATAGAACTTCAAGACGAATATGTCATTCATTCAGTATATCATGGAGAAGAGGTTGAAAAAACAAAGATAAATCTATGGCTTGAAAATCTTGTAGTTTTTGATATAGGAAACTATAAACTTAAAGTAATACACACGCCGGGACATACTTCTGGGTCAATCTGCCTTTATGAAATGACAAAGAATTTTCTATTCAGTGGAGATACGATATTCAACGGCGGAGTTATATCAAAAATTTCAGACTCAGGTAGCTATGGAGATTATATTAATTCCTTAGAACGACTATCCTGCTATAAAATTACAAAAATATTCCCCGGTCATGGAAAAATATGTCTTGACCCCGAAAACTCAATAAAAGAATCCATTGAAAAAGCAAAGAAAAAACTAACAGAAGAAGTCGAAAAAATCAAAAAGGAGAAACAATGCTAAGATTTTTCATCTTATTATTTTTGGCTAATTTTTGTTTTTCCGAAAACAATGCTTTTAATCCAGAAAAATGGGAGAAAAACAATTCACATTATAATCCCGATGTATATTACAACATTGGAATATATTATATAAAACAAGGAAACACCGCCAAAGCAATCTTAAACCTTAAAAGGGCAAGTTTACTATCCCCTGAAGATAAAAAAATAAAAGATATGTTAAACAATGAAAGAAGAAAACTTGATGTCCCAGTTTTATCATACGAACCATCAATCATAGAAAAAATTTTTTCTTTTCCATTTAATATTTTTTCGATCAATGGAACTTTTATTTTTGGAATTATCTTTCTTTCTATGGGAAGTATTATTATAAGCCTCATTCTTATTAAGCCTTCTTTTCTTTCAAGAATGAAAAATCTTTATGACAAAAAATTTCTTATTTCAGGAATAATTATTTTTACAATAGGATTTATCTATTGCATTGTGTCTTTTATACGTTATAATATGACATTTGATAAAAAAGAAGGGGTTGTCTTGGTTGATGATTCTTTATATGACATTCCTTCAATGGAAGGAGTAAAAATTTCAGAACTCAAAGCTGGAACAGAAATAAAAATTGTTAAATCCGAAAATGAATATTATCTTATAACAACTTTATCAGGCAAGGAAGGATATATAAAGACAAACTCAGTAGAAAGGTTGTGGCAATGAAAGAATTAATGAAAACGATAAACATTCTTGAAAAATTTCTGGGTAGAGAACTTGGGAATGATGTCCAGATTATGCTTCTTGGTATACTGAGCCTTGTTATAATAGTTTTAATTGGGTGGCTGATATTTTCAATTTTCCATATCAAAAGTATTGAAAAAATTTTACACCATAAGTTAAACAACAAAGAATACAAAGATGTAATAGATCTTGCCCATGAATTTATAGAGAAAAAAAAGAAGAAAAAGAAACACGAAACACTTATGGTTTTATACTATCTTGCCTGTGCTTATGAAAATACAGAACATTATACAAATGCGATTAAATTTTATGAAGAAGTATTGCTCCAGCACCCTAAGAAAGACAAATTTTACAGAAACTTACTCATTAAAATGGCAAGAATTTACGAAAAGCAAAACAAAACTAAAGAAGCAATGGCACATTATATAATGGCACTTGATTCAGATGAGTATAATATTGAAGCACTTTATGGTATAGGTAAACTTCATTTTTTTTCTGGTAATACAAAAAGAAGTCTTGACTATTTTGAGAAAATTCTACTTAAAAAACCAAATTTGCTTGATGCAAGAAAATTCTATGGTAAAGCACTCCTTGATACTGGCTTTTATCAGGTTGCTTTAAGCCAGTTTGAATTTATTATTAAATATTTTCCTGACGATCCTGAAGTATATTATCTTAAGGCAAAAACAGAGGAAAACTTAAAAAAATATAATGAAGCCATAAAAACATACAAAATACTTGTCAAAAAAGACTTTAATGAAGAAAAGATGCTTGAAAAAACAACACCTCTCAATATCTTTGACATCAAAGAAGAGGTTAAATTAACAATCGTAAGACTTTTAATTAAACTCAAAAAGTATGATGAAGGCCTGACATATATAAGCGATTTTCTCTCAATGCCGGGTAAAGATGAAACAAAACTTGAACTTTTGTATCTTTATGGCAATATTCTCTGGAACAAGGGAGAAGAATTTCAGGCACTCAAGAATTTTGAAAGAATATATATGATGAAACCAGATTTCAAAGATGTTGCCCTATTCTATGATAGATACAAAAAAATCCTGCCACACACATATCTATCAAACTATTTTACAACCTCTGAAGAATCAAATTTTGAATCAATTTGCAAAAAGATACTTGGTAAACAGATTTTCAATTTGATTTACAAAAGTGGCGACTTTTATGTGTTTACAAAAGGTCCTTTCGCAGTGATTTTTTATAGACACATAGAACCAATTCCTTTCAGTAAACTTACTGATATGGAGGTAATAATAAACACTCAATCTATACCTATCTCCAATGTAGAGATTTATTCAATATCGGGAGTAAGAGAAGACGCCTATAACCACTTTTTGCTTAAAAAATCACACTTGATAGAAGCAAATGAATTTATAAAAACTATAAGAGAACTATTTTAACCTTAATTCTGGAGGGGATTTTTGATTTCAGAAGCAAAGGACTATTTTACAGAAGATTGCATAAATGAGATAAAAGAAATAATTATAAAAAATCAAAATAATGAAGTTGTATTTGTAGGTAGCCTTTCAAAAGATGGGCTTGTTTCAGATATAGCCCCTATAACTTATGGCAACGAAAATGCCGCCCCAGTAATAATGATGGATGCTTTGCAGGGCGATGTTCTTATCCATAACCATCCTTCTATTGGAAAAGAAAAAATCAAAAACTTACTCCGCCCTTCAGATGCCGATATTTCAATAGCCTCAGAACTTGCCAATAAAAGAATAGGATTTTACATAATAGATAACAATTGTGAGTGGGTCAACATTATACACAAACCAGAACCAAGATATTATCTCAATAATGACGAAGTTGTTTCTATCTTTGAAAGTGGAGGCCTTATTGAGAAAAATATATCCAGTTTTGAGGCAAGAACTGAACAAATTGAACTTGTAAAATTAATCATAGATGCTATCAATGATTCAAAAATTCTCATTTCTGAAGCTGGAACAGGCACAGGAAAATCATTATCCTACCTTATTCCTGTAAGCATCTGGTCAGTTATGAATAAAAAAAGGGTGATTGTTTCAACTCAAACAAAGAACCTTCAACAACAAATTGCCCAGAAAGATATGATCATAGTAGAAAAAATAATAAAAAACTATTTAGATAAACCGCTTTACCATTCTGTCCTTATAGGAAGAAATAACTATCTATGTAAACAAAAACTCAATGATTTGCTAAAAGATAACGAAAAAAGAGAAAGCCTTTTTGAAGAAGAAAACGATTTACAAGTCTTATTTGTTATAAAAGAATGGAGTGAAAGAACTCAAGACGGAATTATTACAGAAACAGATATAAGAATAAAAGAAGAAATAAGAGAAGAAATAGCAAGTGAAGGAGAAAGTTGTCTTAAAAAAAAGTGCCCTTTTTATAACGATTGTTTTTATTACAGAGCAAGAATGGAAGCAGAAAAATCAAATATAATAATTGCCAATCATTCCCTTGTTTTCAGTAGTATTGATGAAGATAGTAAAAGAATAAGCCTTCCATTCTTTTCTGGCATAGTTTTCGATGAAGCTCACCACATAGAAGACAATGCTTTAAAATCTCTTGCTAAAGATTTTTCTATACAATCACTAATCTACCATTTAAGAAAAATTTATCACCAAAATAAAGAAAAAAAATTAGGTTTACTTCCTCTTCTTTATAAAAAAGCATCAATTCACTATGAAGAGATAAACGAAAAATACTTGCCACTAACCAATCTTATAGAAGATGTCTTAAGACAACTGAACAGCTTACTCAAAGAACATACAGAACAAACTGGCTCTAAAACAATAGATCAAGAATACATACAATCAGCAGAGTATAAAACTTTGCTTTTTGGACTTGAAGATATTTTTAAAAATATAAACAAATTCATAGATCTATTTAAAGATTTTGAAGAAATAATAATCGAAAATTCTTCAAATCCGCAGGCTTCAGACACTATAAATTATGTAAAATACAGAATAAGACGCCTTGAAGAAATAGAATCAATTTTTAATCTTATCTTTAAAACAGAAAATGAAATAAACTTTGTGAAATGGATAGAAATATCAAAAAAGAATATAAAATTCTGTTATAGCCCTCTTGAAGTAGGAGATTTCATTGCAAACTCAATTTTTTCAAAAAAAGATTTTACAATTTTTACCTCTGCAACACTCACAATCTCTGGGAAATTTGACTTTTTTAAAAATTCAATAGGTTTGCCACTTGTAACAAACAAAGAAAAAATTGAAGCAATATTTCCTTCGCCATTTGATTATGAAAATCAAGCTTTGATACTTATACTTAATAAAAACCTTGAACATCACAAAACATCAAAAGATAAGTTAAATTTGATAAAAGAACTGACTTTAATAAGCGAAGGTGGAAGTTTAATTCTTTACACATCCTATAAAAGAATGAATGAAAGTTTCGAGTTTTTAAAAAATGACTTTATAAATGCTGGTCTTGTTGTTGGAAAACAGGGAAGCGAATCAAGAAATATTTTACTCAAAAAAATGAGGGAGATAAACAATTTTGTTCTTTTCGCCACTTCAAGTTTCTGGGAAGGCATAGATGTAAAAGGAAATAACCTTCGCATGGTAATAATAGAAAAAATACCTTTTGATTCTGTCGATGACCCTCTTTATAGTGCTAAAGTAAAACTCATTGAGTATAAAGGCTTAAATCCATTTATAACCTATTCACTTCCAAGAGCTATTCTTAAACTCAAACAGGGGATGGGAAGATTAATAAGAAGTAAAACTGATAAAGGTGTGATAGTAATTCTTGATAATAGAATAATCCATAAATCTTATAGCAAGGCTTTCATAAATTCACTACCGGGTGGAAAAATTATACAGGGAGACGAAAGAACACTCATTGATGAAGCTGAAAGGTTTTTTATAAGTATTAATTCAGATTAATGAAAAAATTAAATTTCTATTACATCACCCTCTTTTGCAACAAAGGAATCTTTAAACTCTTTTTTTGCCATAAGTTCTATATTAAAAGCATCTTCATCTGTTCTTTCTGGGTCAATGTGGAAAAGGGCAAGTTTTTTGACATTAGCCCTTTTTGCTATTTCAACAGCCTGTCTCCATGTGCTATGTCCCCAACCTAACCTGAAAGTTATCTCTTCATCTTTATATTGTGCATCGTGAATAAGTAAATCTGACCCACTTGAAAACTCGATAAGCCTGTTATCAATTACATTTTTAAAATGTTCTATATCTGTGCAATAAACTATAGACTTGTTATCAGCTATAAGTCTATAACCATAAGCTATTCCCGGGTGTATATGCTTTTGAGCAATCATTGAGATACCCGGTAATATGGAATGAAAACCCTCACTTATTTCATAAAAATGAACCTTCGCAGGAATATGAGAAAATTTAATAGGGAAAAAATCATATTGCATCTGAAGAGACATTACATCTTCAAGTGCCCTATTTGGTTTTTTAGGCCCATAGATATGTATATTACACCCCTCAACATAAATAGGCTCAAAAAAAGGGAAACCCTGAATATGATCCCAGTGAGTATGACTTAATACTATATAAATATCTCTTTTAACACCTTCTTTAACAAGTTTTATTAATTTTTTACCGAGAGGAACTATTCCTGTCCCCATATCAAAAATTATACTTGTACCATTTATCTCCACTTCAACACAAGCAGTATTACCACCAACCTTCATCATTTGAAAGTTTGGAGTAGGAACAGAACCTCTGACACCCCAGAATTTAACTTTCACATTTTTACCTTTATTTCTTGAATTTTAGTTGAATTTATAAAAACAACTAATTTGTTTATATAATTTCGGAAAGTCATTTTAAAAAATTGAATTATTATTTAAATATTATATAATATAAGCTATGGGAATAGCTAAAGAACATGATAAAGTTAAACTTGTAATACCAGTACTATTTTCAGATTATAAAATTTTCAACAAGGTAAAAAAAAATTTGGTCGAAGAATATGGAGAAATAGACTTTGAATCTTCTCCATTTCTTTTTGAATTTACAGATTATTACAACGAAGAAATGGGACTACCAATATACAGAACATTTCTTTCGTTCGATAAACTTATAAAACCTGAAGAACTTGTAGAAATAAAGATTAAAACAAACCAGATAGAAGAAATGTTCGCAATAGACAATAAAAGGAAAATAAACCTTGACCCGGGATATTTATGTCTTGGCAAATTTGTTCTTGCAACTACAAAGGACCAACAGCATAGAATCTATATGGGTAAAGGAATTTTTGAAGAAATCACACTTTTTTATAGAAATAAAGAATGGCAACATTATGAATGGACATATCCCGACTACAGAAGTGAAAAATACAAGATTATACTTACAGAAATCAGAGAAATTTATAAAAAAAATTTAAAAAAATAGCTGATTTTTTTTTAATTCTATTTTAAAATTTTGTATCAAAATTTGAGGATGATTTTTATGAAGGGAATTATACTGGCTGGTGGAACTGGCACAAGACTTTATCCAATTACTATTGCTACTTCAAAGCAATTACTTCCTGTTTTTGACAAACCAATGATTTACTATCCGCTTTCTATATTGATGTTAATGAATATTCGTGATATTCTTATTATTACAACCCCTCATGATAGCGAACTCTTTAAAAAGTTGCTTGAAGATGGTAGTCAATGGGGAATAAATATTAATTATGAAACTCAATCTGCCCCCAATGGAATTGCTGAGGCTTTTATAATAGGAGAAAAATTTATCGGAAATGACAATGTTACTCTTATTCTGGGCGACAACATATTTTATGGAGCAAATCTTGAGAAGAATCTATTAAATGCGGTTAATTCCCTTAATGGAGGATATGTTTTTGCTTATTATGTTAATGACCCCGAAAGATATGGAATAATAGAAATAGACAAAAATGGAAATCCTATAAGTATAGAAGAAAAACCAAAAAATCCAAAATCAAATTTTGCCGTTACTGGTTTATATATTTACAATAATGAGGTTATAAACATCGCAAAAAACTTAAAACCTTCAAAAAGAGGCGAACTTGAAATAACTGACGTAAACAAAGCCTATCTTGAAAAAGGTAAATTAAAAGTTGAAATTTTAAGTAGAGGAACTGCGTGGCTTGATACTGGAACACCAGAAAGCCTGCTTGAAGCATGCAACTTCATTGAAACAATAGAACACAGACAAGGATTAAAAATAGCCTGTCTTGAAGAAATCGCCTATAGAAAAGGTTTTATTAACAAAGAAAATATTACAAAAATGATAGAAAAATATAAAAACAATCAGTATGCGGAATATCTTAAAAAAATAGTTGAAGGTAAAATTTTTCCAATGTAGGAGGTCATATGCCATTAAAAACAGTGAGAGATCTTGTAAATTATATAGGAATATTTGGGAATAAAGTTGCAACCTGTATGAAAAACGATGATGATGAATATCAAAATTTTACTTACGAAGACTACCAGCTTAATGCAAAAGCCATAGCCTGTTATCTTGAAAGAGAGAAAAAACTCAAAAAAGGTGATATGGTCGCAATATATTCTGAAAATAGGCCTGAATGGATGATGGCATACTATGGGATCATCTATAATGGTCTATGGGCTGTCCCTCTTGATGCAATGCTATCTGACTGGGAAGCTAAAAATCTTCTTTTGGATTGTAAAGCTGATATAATTTTTATTTCTTATTCATTATATGAAAATCTTACAAACCAACCGGATTTAATGAAACACCTTAAAGAAATAATTATTTTTGACCTTATGAAATCAAATAAGCATAAAATAGCTGACCCAAAAGTAAAGAGTTTTAAAGATATTATAGATATAGGAAGAAAAGCGGACTCAAAGATAAAGACAGATATTGTAAACGAAGATGATGTAGCCTCTTTGATTTACACTTCTGGAACAACTGGTAATCCAAAAGGTGTTCTTCTGACTCATAAAAACTTTGCCCACCAGTTTTTGAATTTAGCAAAAGCTGTTCCTTTAACATTTGAAGACACTCTTTTGTCTCTATTGCCTCTCCATCATACATTTGAGTTCTCTGTTGAACTCACTTGCTTCTATGTAGGGACAAGCATAACATACGCAGAAAGTTTTAAACCAAATAGAATGATGGCAAACATAAAAGAAACCCACGTTACTATACTCATAGCTGTGCCGCTCATATTTGAAAAAATTTATGAAGGCATCATGAAACAACTCAAAAACTTACCTATAGGTTTAAAGCAACTTCTTATGGGACTATACTACCTCACAGAAGGGCTTAATAAATTAACCAACAAAAAAGCTGGAAAATTGATTTTTGGTTTCTTAAGAAAGAAAGCTAACCTTGCAAACATTAAGTTTGCAATTTCTGGTGCAGCACCACTTAACCACAAAGTTGCACGAGGTTTTGAGACGCTCGGTTTAACACTCCTTAATGGATATGGCTTAACAGAATCCTCTCCCGTAGTTTCAGTTAACAGAATGGATAGAAAAATTAAAAACGAAAGTGTAGGAATACCAATAGATCTTGTCGAAGTAAAAATAGACTCTCCTGATGAACTTGGTAACGGAGAAGTTCTTGTTCGTGGTCCAAATGTAATGAAAGGGTACTACAAAAGACCTAAAGAAACAAAAGAAGTTATTGATGAGTATGGCTGGTTACATACTGGAGATATTGGAAAGATTGATTCCGAAGGATATTTATATATTACAGGAAGAAAGAAAAATATCATAGTAACACCATCAGGTAAAAATGTATATCCTGAAGAAATAGAAGAAATGATAAATGAATGCCCATTTATTCTTGAATCACTTGTTATTGGCGTGCCTGAAAGCGAACATAGCAAAGGTGAATACATTTATTGTTATGTTGTTCCAAATTACGAATATTTTGAAACCTATGGTAATATAAATGGAATAAAAATAACAGACGAATATGTTGAAAAGGTTATTGGAGAACATATCAGAAATGTTTCTTCAACTCTTGCTGACTATAAGAAGATCAGAGGATGGAAAATAAGTAAAGAAGAATTTCCCAAAACTTCAACAAAGAAAATTAAAAGATACCTGTTTACAGGCAAGGATTTCCTTGAAACATAATCTCCAATATTTTTTTGTCAGGTTAAAAGATATAGACTCAAGGTGGTAATTAAAAAATTAATTTATTATTTCTTAATTTATTCTTAATAAAAAATTAACTTTTCATCTTCATAATATCTGAAAGAGAGAGGATTTTATGAGTATAAAAAAAAGAATTTATATTCTTGAAGATGAAATTGATGTTGCAAATCTCGTCAAAATAAACCTTGAGAGGGATAAATATACTGTAAAAATTTTTACCAATGGTTCAGATTTCCTCACAGAAGTATCAAAACAAAAGCCAGACCTTGCAATACTTGACCTTATGCTTCCAGATATTGATGGTATCGAAGTATGCAAATTTTTAAAAAAGGATGGAGAACTTTCTAAAATTCCAGTTATTATGTTAACAGCTAAAAGTGAAGAGATTGATAAAATAATAGGGCTTGAAATTGGAGCTGATGATTACATAACAAAACCTTTCTCGGTAAATGAACTTAAAGCAAGAATAAAAGCAGTATTAAGGAGATATTCATCTTCTGATAAACCAAAAGAAGGTTTGCGTCAGGTTGATGATTACGTAATAGACTTTAACAAGTTTGAAGTAACTTACAAAGGTCAAAAAATTCAGTTGACTACTGTAGAATTTAAAATTATTGACTTGTTATCACAGAAAAGAGGCTGGGTTTACTCAAGAGAACAGATTATAGATTACTTATGGGGACACGAAAAATATCCTACAGAAAGAACAATAGATGTTCATATTAATAATTTGAGAAAAAAATTAGGTCCTCTTGGAGAAAAAATAATAAACGTCAGAGGAATAGGATACAAACTTGAAGAATAAATTTATTTTTTATTCTATTCTATATTTCATTATTTCGGAACTTCTGTTTTTCTATTTCTCAAAATTGATTCACATAGGAGATATTAGAAAAGTTTTTATATTATTTTCATCTATAAATATAATCACTATCTTTTTATCAAATTTCTTTTTAATTTTTATAACAAATCATTATCAAAAAAAGATAACCACCATAGAAAATATTGTTAAAGGAAAAGAAAAAATATCTTTAAGTGAACAAGACCCTGAAATACTAAAATTTGAAAATGTCTGTGAAAAACTATCTCAGAATGACATTTTCAAATATATTACAGATTCTATTCCAGATAGCATTTTAATTTTACAAAATGAAAAAATAATCTATGCAAATAATACGTTCAAAGAAAGATTCTTCCAATCCCCAGAAACAAAAAAATACTGGGAAATAATCCCAGAAAAAAGTCTTATAGATTTTATAAACAGTAAAGAAAAAATCACAAACTTAAAAATCTATTCAAGAGACTACACAGTAACAAAAGAAGTCTATAATGAAAAGATAATAATACACTTTAAAGACATAACAGAAATAGCTAACCTTGAAAACAAAAAAAGAGAGTTTATTTCCTACTTCTCACATGAAATAAGAACTCCAATGACTGTTATGAAAGGCTACCTTGAAACAATACTTGAAGAAACAAACGTAAAAAATGTAAAAGAATATACAAAAATAATCCTTAAGCATACTGATAATCTTATAAAACTTCTCACTGAATTATTAAGACTTGCGGAACTTGAAAGTGAATCTCCTCGTCTTATTAAAGAAAATTTCTCTCTTTATTCAATAATAGAAGAGACCAGTTTACTATTTTCAAAAAGAATGACAGAAAAAAACATATCCTTTGAACTTGCTTGCCCAAAAGATCTATATATAAAAGCTGATAAATTTGCAATAAATATAATCTTAAATAACCTTTTCGATAATGCTATAAAACATACTTCAAATGGCAAGATAAGAATTTATGTAGAAATATCTAACCCACTTATCCTCACTTTTGAAGACACTGGTGAAGGGATAAAAGATGAAGATTTGCCCTTTATCTTTGATACATTCTACGTGGGAGATAAAGGAAGAACAAAAGAAAAGTCTGGTTTTGGACTTGGTCTTGCAATAGTAAAAAAATTGATCCTACTCCACAATGGAACAATAGAAGTAAAGAGCAAATATCACTTTGGAACAAAATTTATAATAAAACTCCCTCAGGATTAAAATTAACAAAAAATTAACATTTTTTATTCTGATTATTAATAAACCATATCTATAATAATAGCACAAAATTTTTTATTTTGGAGGAAAAAGATGAAAAGAATTTTGTTAGTATGTTTGGTAATATTTGCTTCCTTTGGAGCTATATATTCCGAAGTGAAGCTTGATTCGCTTATCTGGTTTGACACAGAAGCTTATGTTGACACAAACCAGAATTTCTTTGTTGACAAAGGTGGAGCTTTCTACATTGGTAGAGCTTATGTCAACTTAAGAGGAGATATTGGTAAGGATTGGTTTGGAAACAAAATATCAGGAAGACTTACCGTTGATTTCACAAAGCCATCAACTCCTATCAAATATGGCTATTTTGACTGGAAATTTGCTGATTTTCTTGTTCTTTCTGGTGGTCTTGTTAAGAGTGAATTTGGCTATATGCCATACTGGGAATATCCAATACCAGTAAAAGAAGTTGCAGATCTTCTTAAGAGAATACCAACAGAATCTGCTGATTTTGGAATGGGTATATCTGGAAAATTCTTACCTATTGAAGGATTAACAAAGAATCTTTTCTACTATAACATTCAGATCCTTAATGGAGAAGGCTACAAAGCTCTATACAGTGGAAGCACCTCTCCGGCTAATGATACTTTTGCTTCTCAATATACCCTTGTTGTTTCTCCTTTAAATGGTACAAAAATCGGCGGAACTTACAGAATGAATCCAAGAGATCATTCAAAATCAATCCAGAACCTTTATTGGGTAAAATCAGATGCTTATACTTTCTATGCTGCAGCAAAAGATATTAAGCTATCTGATGATTTCAAAATTCCTGTTGACTTCTTATTCCAGTACATAAGTGAAACAACAACCTATGATGGAAGAACAAATATTTCTTTGCCTTCTACAAATTATAGTGAAACAGGATACGCTATATGTGTAATGCTTGGTTATACATTATTTGATATTGTAACTCCTTATGTAAGATTTGACTATATCGAACCAAATATTGCTGAAAATAAAACAAATGATATGGATCAGATTCTTTACCTTGGAGCAAATATAAAGGTTGATCCAAAAGGCAATATGGTAATCAAACCACTTTATCAGTACTACTTAATGAAGGGAAATAGCGAAAAGAACAACGAATGGCTTGTAAAACTTGAATTTGAATACAAGATTGGCTTCTCAATCTGGCAATAAAAAATAAAATAAAGACTTTTGGGTTGCAGTAAATCTGCAACCCAAAAAATATTTCAAATGGAGGAAAAAATGAAAAGAATATTTTTTAGTCTCTTAATTCTTGTTTCTTTTGTTTCAGTTGCTTTTGCTGATCTCGCAGGGGCAGGAGCTACCTTTCCTTATCCACTCTACTCAAAAATGTTTGATGCCTACTATAAGGAAAAGAAAATCGAAGTGAATTACCAGCCTATAGGTTCTGGTGGTGGAATCCAGCAGCTTATCAATAGAACAGTTGATTTTGGTGGAACAGACGCACCTCTCAATGATAAAGAGAAAAAAGCTGCAAAAGATGAAGTATTACACATACCTACATGTCTTGGTGCAGTGGTTTTAATTTACAATTTACCAGGCAACCCAAAAATAAAACTCACACCAGATATTGTAGTTGATATCTTCCTTGGTAAAATTACAAAGTGGACAGACCCAAGAATAACTTCCATAAATCCAGACTACAAATTCCCTGATATAGGTATAGTTGTAGTAAGAAGATCAGATGGTAGTGGCACAACTTATACTTTTAGTGAATATCTATCAAGTGTGAGTGAAGAGTGGAAAACAAAAGTTGGTATAGGTAAATCTCTCAACTGGCCAGTTGGAATCGGAGGTAAAGGAAACCCTGGTGTTGCTGGTTATGTAAAGCAAACACAGGGAGCTATAGGTTATGTTGAAGTTGCATATGCCAAACAAAACAAAATACCTTTTGCTATTTTACAGAACAAAAGTGGCAACTTTGTAGATGCAACCCTTGAAGCTGTTTCAAAGGCTGCAGATATAGATATACCAAAGGATACAGTAGTATCTCTTGTTAACACAGAAGCAAAAGAAGGTTATCCAATAGTTACTTTCACCTGGATTATAGTCTATAAGGAACAATCTTACGGTGGAAGACCTCTCGAAAGAGCAAAAAATTTAAAGAATCTTCTCTGGTGGATGACTCATGATGGTCAGAAATTTAATGAAGATTTAGATTATGGTAAATTGCCTGAAAAAACATTAAAAGTAGTTGAAGATATAATTAACTCAATGACTTATAAGGGACAACCAATAAAATAAGATCCTCTTATTTCAAAATTTTGTCCCCAACCCATAAAATAAAAACGGTATCTCTTTTTCAACCGAAAAAAGAGATACCGTATTTTTCTCATTAGCCAAAATAGGAGGCTACGAGTTAAACTACAAATTTATTATACCATCTTTTAACTAAAAAAGTGAAATTTTTATAAAATTTTTTTTCTTAATAACATCCTCTGATACCATCTTGATATCTTTATAAAAAGGTCTATAATAATTAAATTAAGTGATAAGTTTTCATTGGTCTTAAATTTTTGAATTATTTCAACTAATTCCAGTCCTATAGAATGTATTTCAGACACATAGGTTTTACTATGTATTTTTTGTAAAAAATTATATTTATTAGTTTCGTTTTCATTTTTTCTTAAATAAAATTGTCTTTTAAGATGCAATTCGTTTAAAACAGAAATTATCTCCTCAAAAAAAGAAATAACAAACTCTCTGCCCTCTTTCAACAATTCTTCACTGAATTGAAAGAGTAAATTACCATTTTTCTGGACTTCTGGTGCAACGTTTTCAAAAAAATACTCTACTTTTTCTTTTATTTTTCTATTATAGTAAAAAATGTAATCCTTCATAAAGTCTAATGTGTTTGTTTTATCATGAACAAAACTTATTTTGAAAATCTCACTCAGTTCCTCTGGCTTAAGATTTCCAGCTTTAAAAACAAGGCACCTTGAAAGAATAGTAGCTAAAATTCCATTAATATCAGAAGAAGTGAGAATAATAAGTGTATTTTCCTGCGGCTCTTCTATAACTTTCAGTGCAGAGTTTTGGGCTTCAATAGTTGCATCCTCAAAATCGCCAACAACAACAATTTTTTTATCATCTATGCTTTTAATGTTATTAAAATCCTTCCATTCTCTTACAAAATTTATGGGAATTACTTTTTTCTTACTTATCTCTTCTGAAATTTTTAATAACACTTCAGAATATGGCAAAAAATCAATATCTTTTCCATTAGTAATTTCAAGAGTAATATCATAGATAAATTGAGAAAGTTCAACCTTATTTTTTCCATCAAAGCTACCAACTTTAAAATTCGATATTTCTCCAAATTCTATAGCTTTAAGCGTCCTTGAAAACAAATATAGAAAATAATTATTTACTATTTTTAACTCTTTACTGCCATCCTTAAGATATTTTAAAAAAAATTGTGTCTTAAGCAAGAAGTCATCATTTCTATAAAATAAGAAATTGTTGCTCAAAAATGGATTTTTACCAAGTATTTTTTCAGCCAATTTTAAAGCAAGTGTGAACTTTCCAACCCCTCTTTTGCCTTCGATTATTATGGCTCTTCCAGTAATTTTATTTTCAATAATTTTATCTATTATATTTGTTAGCTTTTTGTGTCCAACAATATCTTCCATAAAAACACCTGATATTATTTTATTATATCCGAAAAGATTAATCTTACTTCTTCTTCATTATTGAATAAGTTTATTTCAGGCTTAGCAATAAGATCAATCTCAAGACCTTCATTAATTATTTCTCTCAATTTATCATTCAAGTTCCAGCCAACCACGTTAATAGTTTTACCATCTTTTTCAATAGTAAAAAGAATATGCTCCTGCTTTTTTCCGATATTTCTGAAGCTTAAAATCTTTACATTTCTGAATAAAATAACAGGCATTTGATTTTTATATCCAACAGGTTGCAAAATATTATCAAGATATCTCATATTACTTATATTAATTTCACTTAAATCAGACATTTCAAAATCTACAAAATTTTTCTCTTCACAAACTTCAAATTCATATTCTTCAATACTTTTCTTTATTTCTTCAAGTTTATCACTTCTTGCAACAAAACCTCCAGCATACGTATGCCCGCCAAATTGAGTAAAATGTCGCTCAAGACTTTCAAGAAAGCGAGGAACATCAAACCCGTTTGTAGCTCTTACAGAACCTATAGCAAGCCCACCATCTATTGCTATAACCACAACTGGAAGACTATAAAGATTGCAAAATTTACTTGCAATAAGCCCAATCGTGCCTTTCGTGAATTTTTCAGAACAAAATATTAAAATCTTTTTACCTTCAATATCTTCTTTTTCAATCATATCCTCTATGTCTTCTATGCTTGTATCTACAACATTTTTTCTTTCCCCATTCTTCTTTATAATCTCTTCTACAAGCTCTTCTGCCTCATTAATCTTACTTGAAATTAAAAGCTCTACACTCAAACTTGCATCACCAAGCCTGCCAGGAGAATTGAGAACTGGAGAAACATAAAAACTGAGGTCCTTAGCTTTTATCCTTTCAAAATCAAGTTTGAGTTCCCTTATCAAAGTAAGTAGCCCAACTGGAGCTCGTTTTAAATATTTTAAACCATTCTTGACTATTATTCTGTTTTCCCCTATCAATGGCATAATATCTGCTATCGTTCCTATAGCCGCATAAGAAATATTCTCCTCTATTAATTCTACATATCTCTGATTTCTTAATAGTATAAGCCTTCTGTAAACTTCCGCACATAGCTCACTATCCGCAATACTTCTGTGAAGTTTTGTTGTATCAACATAGATTCCAAGAAAATTTGCCACCGTATTTAATTTGTGATCTTTACAATTCTTAAGCATTATTCTTGACATTTTAAGAGTATCTTCAAGTGGATTTTTAAGCGGTGGCAAACCTTTCTTCTTGAGATAGGTCTCTATAAATTTCAAGTCAAATTCTATTAAATTATGTCCTACCAATTTTCTCTCGCCTATAAAATTTAAAAATTCAGTCATTACGGCGTCTCGTGGTTTACCTTCTTTTTGAAGTAATTCATTTGAAATATTTGTCAAATTCTCTATCTCTTTTGAAATGGGTTGTTCAGGCTTAATTAAAGCCTCAAATTTATCTATTACAATCCCATTTTTGACAATTAATGCCCCTATCTCAATTATTTCATCTTTAAATGGATTTAAACCCGTCGTCTCAACATCTAAAAAAACTATTTCTTCATTGTGATAATCTTTAAGATAGAGTCTTTCAGCAAGACCAAGAACAAGTTTTAAAGCAACGGCAGAACCAGATAAAAAAGGGAAAGGATAGTTATCACTTTTAACCTTAGGGTTTATTATTGCTACAGCATCAGGTAAAATTTCTCTTGGTTCATGATGGTCGGTGACTATTACATCTATACCAAGTTTTTTTGCCTTTTCAATTTCTTCTACAGTTGTAATGCCACTGTCAACAGTTATTATAAGTTTTACCTCACTTAAAACAGCCCAATCTATAACCTCTCTTGTAAGTCCATAATTATCCTGCCCCTCAGGCACTCTGTATAACAGAGTGTCTTTATCCAATCCAAGTTTTTCAAGAAATCTATAAATTATTGCTGTGGCACTTACTCCATCTACATCTCTATCACCAAAAATAAGTATAATTTCTTTATTTTCTACAGCCTGAATTATTCTATTGATTGCCTTCTCCATATCTTTGAAGTAGAAAGGTGAATAAAGTGATAGAAAAGAATTGCCTGTATAGTTTAAAACTTTTTCTTTTGAATCTATACCACGACTTATAAGAGACTTTATTATTAATTCTGGATATTGAAAATTATCCTTTAATTCTTTCAAAATTTTTGGATCAATATGATTTATATGCCATTTTTTAAGCACACCATTTATTTCACTCATTAAAAATCTCCGAATTATAACTAATAACAACCAAGAACTAAAGACAAAAGAGCCATTCTGATGTAAAGTCCATTATGAGCCTGTCTGAAATATGCGGCTCTATGGTCAGAATCCACCTCATACTTTATTTCATCAACTCTCGGTAGTGGATGTAAGACAATTGAATGTGAAGGTAGATATTTCATTAATTCTTTATCTATTACGTAGACACCTTTGGCTTTCTCATATTCCTCAGGGTTCAAAAATCTTTCCCTCTGTATCCTTGTTTGATAAATAACATCAACTTTCTTAGCAACCTCTCTCAAATCTTCATTCTCTTCAAAAAAAACGTTGTTTTTCCTGAGATATTCCTTTATATCCTCTCCCATTTTCACATTTGAAGGTGAAACAAAATAAAGTTTTACATCCTTATATTTTGATAATAAATAAGCAAGCGAACGAGCCGTTCTACCGTTAGCAAGGTCCCCCACTAAAGCCACACTTATTCCATCAATCTTACCAAGTTCCTTTTTTATGGTATATAAGTCAAGAAGAGATTGTGTTGGATGTTGCCCTACTCCATCTCCCGCATTAATAATCGGAATATCCGAAACTTTGGCAGCCCTCATTGCCGCACCAGTTTCAAAATGTCTTATAACTATAACGTCCCCATATCCATTTAAAACTCTTATAGTATCTTCTAAGGTTTCTCCTTTTGCAGCTGAAGAAAAACTTGCGGCATTTTCAGTAGAAATTACACTTCCTCCAAGCTTTATCATTGCCGCTTCAAAAGAAAGCCTTGTTCTCGTAGACGGTTCATAAAACAAAGTAATAAGTATCTTATTAGTAAGAGTTTTCTCCTTCTGAGACAATTTCTCCATATCATTTGCAAGATCAAAAATTAGACTGAGGTCTTCTTTATTAAATTGTTGTGATTCAAGAATGTGAAAAAAACGATTTTTTGAACTCATAGTTTTAATTATAAAATAAAATGATATTTTATTCAATTTTTCTTGTTAGTATAATAATTATCATAATTTTTTGAACTCCTTGCAGTCTCGATAACATATTTTATTTTTTATTTACAAAAAACAAGTCAGGAATTTTTTAAAAATTTATTTTTATGATAAAATATTATAAATTATAAAGTCTATATCTCAGAAGGTATTTTTATGGATGAAATAACAAAATTAACACCAATGGAAAGACAATACAAAGAAATAAAGTCAAAACATTTAGATAAAATTTTATTCTTCAGAGTTGGCGATTTTTATGAGATGTTTTTTGATGATGCAAAAGAGGCTTCTTCTATCTTAAAAATAGCCCTCACCTCAAGAAACAATATTCCAATGGCTGGTGTCCCATATCATGCAGCAAACTACTACATTCAAAAACTCCTCCAGAGTGGCAAAAAGGTTGCAATATGTGAACAAACAGAAGACCCATCAAAGGCAAAGGGTATCGTAAAAAGAGAAATCGTAAACATAATAACTCCCGGAACCGTCATTGAAGAAAATTTTATTAATTCATTTGAAAATAATTATTTTTGTTCAATTTTTTATGATAATAGTTTCAGCACGCTGTTTGGAGATATATCAACGGGAGAAATTTTTCTACTTGAGGGAGATGAAAAAACTGTTGTCGAAGAGATAAACAAATTTTCTCCAAAGGAGATTATTGCCAACGAAAAAACAAAAGAAACAACCCTTCTCAAAGAAAATCCGTATCTTAAGATAGAATATTATCCCGAATGGTATTTTGAAAAGCCACTTATTAATGTAAGCAGTAATATAGAAAAGGAAAACTTAAAAAAAGTTTTTAACTCCTTTGCCAACTATGTTTATGAAAATCAGGGAATTAATGATAAAGATTTTGTTAATAAATTTCAATCCCTTCTTAAAAGTATTGAATTTGTGAAAGAAGAAAAATTCCTTGAAATGGACGACTTCACAGTCAGAAACCTTGAATTATTAAAAAATATGCAGGATGGGACTAAAAAGTATACATTAGTTGATGTTCTTAATGAGACAATCACACCAATGGGTAGCAGATTTTTAAAAAATGCCATTTTAATGCCGCTCTGTGATAGAAAACTTATCTATGAAAGACTTAATAAGGTTGAAGTGTTCTTTAACAATGGTATATTACTCAATAAAACAAGGGAAACACTTAAGAATATATCTGACATTGAAAGAATAGCCTCGCGAATTTCTTTAAAGAAATTAATTCCAAGAGATTTAAAACAGCTTTCTATTTCCATTAAAAACTTTAATATGCTAAAAAATGAACTTTCAAATGAACCTGAATTATCAGATGTTCTGAAAGATATTCCCTCGCTTGATGAGCTTGTTAATCTCATAGAAAACGCTATTGTAGACGAACCTTCCTCAACCTTCAATGGAGAAGTAATAAAAATAGGCTTCAATAAAGAACTCGACGAACTCCGGAATATTCTTTCTCAAAGTAAGGATTATATTATAAAACTACAGGAAAGAGAAAAAGAAAAGACTGGCATAAATTCTCTCAAGATAAAATACAACCAGATCATAGGATACTTCATAGAAATATCAAAAGTAAACCTTGATAAAGTGCCAGATTATTATATAAGAAAACAAAGCCTTGTTGGAGCAGAAAGGTTTACCATTCCAGAACTTACAGATTACGAAATGAAAATTGCAACCGCAAGTGTCCGAATTTCAAAACTTGAAGAAGAAATTTTTAACAGCATAGTTGAAGAGTGTTTCAACAACATAAAATCCATACAACAAATCTCAAAAGCCATTACACTCATAGATTTCTATTCCACTCTTGCAAAAGTAGCAAAAGAAAATAACTATGTAAAACCAATTATTGATAATTCTCAAGAAATAAATATAATAAATGGAAGACACCCTGTAGTAGAAAAATATATAGGTAAAGGTGCTTTTGTCCCAAATGATACAATGATTGGAGATGAAGACAATCGCATTCTCATCATTACAGGACCGAATATGGCAGGTAAATCTACCTATTTGAGACAGAATGCCTTAATAGTTATTATGGCTCAAATAGGAAGTTTTGTTCCGGCTGAAAGTGCAAAAATTGGCATTGTAGACAAAATTTTTACTCGAATTGGTGCAAGTGATAATCTTTCAGGGGGACAATCTACATTTCTTGTAGAAATGCAGGAAGCAGCAAGAATTCTCTCAAGATCAACAGATAAAAGTTTAATCATAATGGATGAACTCGGTAGAGGGACATCAACTTATGATGGACTTTCGATAGCCTGGGCTGTAATAGAATATATCCATGAACATTCTGATAAATGTGGGAAAACACTATTTGCCACACATTACCATGAACTTACAAGCCTTGCTGATAGAAAAGGGATTAAGAACTACAGTGTTGCCGTGAGGGAATACAATGATGAGCTGGTATTTTTAAGAAAGGTTATAGAAGGTCCATCTGACAAAAGCTATGGCATATTCGTTGCAAAACTTGCTGGAATGCCTGAAGAAGTAATAGAAAGGGCTAAACTTATTCTTGCAACTCTCGAAAAAGAGGGACAAATTGCAATGAGTAATATAGAAAGCCAATTTGACAAAAAATTCCGCCAAAAATCAATTAAGAAAAATGAACAACTGAGTTTATTCCCTGAAATGCCATATGCAGAAGCAATTGAAAGAATAAAAATGGCTGATATAAACAAGATGACACCAATAGAAGCCTTAAACTTTTTATCTGAACTAAAGAAACTCATTAAAGATGAATAAAGTATATATAAGATTATATGGTGTTTTAAATAAACTTGTCTCATTGAAATTTCAAAATAAAGTTGAATATGATTTTTTACTACCAACGACGGTAAAAGATATTATTGAATCGATGGGCATTCCTCATACTGAAGTGAGTCTTATTCTCCTTGACAATCATAGTGTTGGCTGGGATACAAAAGTAAAAAACAATTCAAGAATAAGTTTTTTCCCTTTCTTTTATAGTTTTGACGTTTCAAAATTGAGTAAGGTTTACGTAACTCCTAAAAAACTCAAGTTCATTTGTGATGTTCATTTAGGAAAATTAGCCAAGTATTTAAGAATTCTTGGGTTTGATTGTTTGTATAGAAACAACCTCAGTGATGAGGAAATTATAAATACCGGAGTTAAGGAGAAAAGGATAATTCTCACTATGGATAGAGGCATACTTAAAAATGGCAAGGTTAAGTTTGGAGCATTAATATCAAATAAAAAACTTAAAGAACAACTAATCGAATTAAACGATAGATTTCAAATCTATAGTAAAGCAAAAATTCTTTCAAGATGTATAATCTGCAACAAAAAGCTAATAAAAGTCAATCGAAAGAAAGCATCAGAAAGATTTAACTATCTTAAGGATAAATACTATAAAGATTTTTTATACTGTAAAGAGTGCAAAAGAATATATTATAAGGGCAGTCACTACAAAAAAATGTTAAACTTTTTAGAAAATCTTCTGTAGAGCTACATCCCAAGAATATATCTTAAACACTTTATCTTTCGTATTTTGAATAAGATTATTGAATTCCTCTGGTTTATTTGTCCTTATTTCAAGAAGTTGTTTTATTTTTTCTATCCAATCCTTCTTGTCAAAAGCCCTTGCAATAAGTCCTCCACCTGTATTTGATATAATCTCTTTTGGTCCACCCACATCACTTACAACACAGGGAACACCGCAGGCTAAAGCTTCAAGAACAGCCATTCCAAATGTGTCAGTCGTACTCGGAAATAAGAACAAATCAGCATTAGTAAGCAATTCTGGAATCTCTGAATTTTTTACTTCACCTGTATAAACTATATTTTTAAATCTCTCAGTTTTTTCTTTCATTTCTTTGAGATATGGACCATCTCCTACGATTATTATGTTGAAATCCTTGAATTCTTTATATAATTCGTTTCTTATATCTATCAGAAAATCAAGTCCTTTATCCTTTGAAACCCTACCTACATAAAAAATATTGTACTTAGAAGTTTTCCTCTTCTTTGGCTTTTGAATAGCAAATTGGGAAAGATCTATGCCTCTTTCAAACAACTCCATAGGTTTTGTATAGCCTCTTTCTGTTAATATATTAATATACTCCTTTGTTGGAACTTTTATTTTTGTGTGGCTATTGTAAAACCATCTTATATAACTTTCAAGCAAATTCTCTAAACTTTCCTCCTTAACAATATGTTTTGATTCCATATAGAAATCTGTATGATATATACCTATTGAGTTCACACTCAGCAAATTTGCAGATAGTAAACCTAATAATCCTAAAGGACCAGGAGTAGAAATATAAATTTCATCAGGTTGATAATCATAAATTACTTTCAAAGCCGAAAGAATTGATGGAATCTTTATTCTCAATTTTTCATAAAAAGGTAAACTGAAATTAAAAATTGGTTCTATATTTATAAGATTTGATGGTAGAGAATTATCCATTTCCTCAGGCAATAATGAAGAGATAATCTTAAGATCCTTGTTTAATCTCAAAGAAACCCTGCCTATAGTCTTCAAGGTAGTCGATACACCATTCAAATCATTTATAGTATCAGTAAACCACAAAATCTTTTTATTTGTAATAATTGAAGGTTTGCCAAGATTTTCATTCAACTTGAATATCAAGTCAAGGTTGCCAAACAAATGTTTGAATGCTGAAAGAAATGGTGTAATTAAAAATGTAGCTGGCAAAGCCATTGACACACCTTTAAGTACTTTGAATATATTTGCTTTATCAACACCTTTTTCTATAGATTTGATTACACTTTTGATGAGTTCATCAGATATTTTAACAATATCTTTATAGATATAATCAAGTTTGCTATCAAGTTCATTTTCTGTTAAATTGAGCTTGTTTAAATTTTCTATAAAATGAACGAGAATTTTTTTAAGTTCATCTTTTTTCCTCGATTTGTATATCTTAAGTTTGATTTTTTCTGTAAAACTTACCTTTCTTTTCTCAAAAACCATTTTGTTTAAAGTATTAAAGATTGATTTTATTTCTATCTTGTTTTTAGATTTTGAAAATTCATAAGCAATTTTATAAATTGCAAAAGAAAGTCCAAGAAAATCATTGTGTCTTCCACCAGCCAGAGTCTTCTTATCTTTCAACTTTTGTATAAATTCTTCTTTACTTGATGCTTCTACTTCGGTATAAGTCCTGCCAAGAAAAATACCTGCATGATCATCAGACCCACCAGTAAAACCTTTGATCCATGGTGTATCACTCATTGGTTCTATTTTATGCTTGTTGTATAGAATCTCTATATCTTTCTCTGTTAAATTCTTCAATATATGTGTCCAGTATTCATTATGCTTTTTGCTTCTTGCACCATTTATACCTTCAAATACATCAAAAAGTAGAATAAGTTTTTCAAGGTGTTCTACTTTCAGCTTCCTATCCACAGAAAAAGTGGCGTGGGCTACAGAATGCGCAAGTTTATTTTTCTTTATGTAGTCCCTTAATTCATAAATATTATTTCTTAATACGTTTATTTCTTTAAACTGTTCTTCTGTAATGTCATAAACAAGTAAATGAATTTTACAACCATCTTCAGGGAAATAAGCTGTAGCCTCTGTTCCTACAATTACTTTATCTGGATAGATATTTTTTAAGTATAATGCTCCTTCTATTTGATTATGATCTGTTATTGTAATGTAGTCCATTCCTCTTTCAGTAAGGATTTTATATATAAAATCTGGTTCTGTATAAGATTCGGCTGTACCAATTCTCTGTAAAAACCATTCTGATGGATGCTTTGAAAACTTTGAATGCACATGCATATCTATTCTTGCCATAATGCCTCCTTTATGTATATATTTTATATATAGAGAGTTAGTATTTATTTAAACAAAAATTAATTTTTTGTTAATAAAATTTTTTTCATTTTTTAATCAAATAAATTTGACTTATTTTTTTTATTAGGTAAAATAAAATATCTCTCTGTATCAAGGAGGCTTTATGAATAAAACGTCTCTTTCTCGTATGAAAAAAGACGAGCTTCTAGAACTCTGCAAAAAAAACAAAATAAGGGTAGAAAAAGAAGCAAAAAAAGATGAAATAATAAATTTACTGCTTAATATTAACAAAAAAGAAACTAAATCTGAAAAAAAATCCTCTCAAAAGCCAGCCAAAACACAACCAAAAAGGGTAACGAAAAAGACACAAGTTGATTCAAAAATTGTAAAAACCAAGTATGAAGTCTCAAAAGATAATATTAAAGAAAAGAAAGAAAGTTATGTTTTACCATCTTCATATGATGAAAACAGGATAGTTGTTTTAGTAAGAGACCCTTATCTTGTATATGCCTACTGGGATTTTTCATTTGATAAGATAAAAGAATTAGGCCTTGATAAAGATTCAAAAATTATTTTAAGATCATACGAATCTGGAAGTACGGCATACTTTGATGTAGAACTTCCTTCCCAGATGAGAAATTGCTATTTTCAGGTGCCTTCTTCAGGAAAAAAATATTTCACTGAAGTTGGAGTTATTAAAAACGGTAAATTTATAGCTATAGCAAAATCAAACGAGTTTTTCGTTCCACCTGACAAAGTGGATTACGATCTATCAAAACTTTCGCCCGTAGAATACAAAAAGGCTGAGGAAATATACAGGCAATCCGGTGGCTACGTAATGAAAAAAATAGTTGGCTCTGATGTAGTTTTTGAATGGAGAGGCATAAGCCCGGGTGAATGGAGTGGAGTTTCTTCTGGGGGAAGTGGAGGTTTTTCTTTTGAAAAACCGTCTGCTGGTGTTAAAAATTTCTGGCTTGAATTAAATACTGAACTCGTTATTTATGGTAGCACCTCACCTGACGCAAGACTTACGATAGGTGGTGTGCCAATAGAATTAAGTCCTGATGGAAAATTTTCTATGAGATTTCATTTTAAAGATGGAGAATATAAAATCCCTGTAGTTTCGATTTCTTCTGATGGTGAAAGAAGAATAGAAATTACTCCAGTAATGCTTAAATCAACAAAACGTAAAGAATCTTAAGTATGACAAAGATTTTGGCTATAAGTGATTCTCATGGCAGAAAAGATCTGGTCAGTAGACTTGTAAAGGAGCATTCTGACAGCAATCTTATTTTTCATCTTGGAGATTTTTCTCAGGATATGTGGGATTTTGCTTACGACGAAAATGTATATGTAGTAAAAGGGAATATGGACCCATTTCTACCTAAAGCTGACTATGCAAAAGAAGAGATAGTATTAGATATTGAAAACCTTAAAATCTGGTTATTACATGGGCATAGATATGAGGCTCATTTTTCTACACAAAAAATGCTTGATAAAGCTATAAAAAATGGATTACAGCTTGTTTGTTATGGTCATACTCACAAAGCAGAGTTTCAAGAAAAAAATGGTATCTATTTCTTTAATCCCGGTGCCTTAAAAAACAACGAATATGGACTGATTTTTATAGAAAACGGAAATATCAAAGCAGAATTAAGGGTTATATGATAAATTTTATAATTGAACACAAAGATATTAAAGACAAAAAGTTTTTGAATAAACTCAAAAAATTCATCCATAAGATTCTTAAAGACTACAAAAAAGAAGAATACGATTTGAGTATATTACTCACAAACGATGAATTAATAGCAGAGTACAACAAGACTTATAGAGGAAAATCAAAACCAACTGATGTTCTTTCTTTCAGTTTCATTGAAGCAAAAGAAGAAGATTTTCCTATAGATATAAAAGAGCTTGGAGATATAATCATATCTATTGAAACAATGAAAAAACAGGCAAAAGAATTTGAAACTACAGAAGAAGAAGAACTTGCAAGGCTTACCATACACGGTGTTCTTCATTTACTTGGTTTTGACCATGAGAAATCCGAAGAAGACGAAAGAGTTATGTTTGAGATACAGGATAGGTACCTTGAAGAGTTTTTACAGGAGAAAAAATAATGAGATACAATAGCATATTAAGTTTAATATTTACATTTCTGGTAATATTTTTAATTACAACAATTTTCATTTATTCTTTGCCATTTTTAATAATTCTAGCAATAATTTTGATTGTAATAGTTGCATTTCTATGGGTAATAAACTACTTTTATACCAAAATAAAAGGTATAAAAGAAAACAAAATATATGATGAAGATGGCTTAAGAAAAACAAAAGCAAGAATAGTAAATATAAAACCTTCTGAAGAGGGAGATAATAAAGATGGAAACTAATCTTCCAATAGAAGAAATAATATCAAAAGTTAAACACATAGAAATAAAAGCAAAAAAACTTATAGAAGACAATCTTATAAGCAATTATCATAGCATTTTTAAGGGAAAAGGAATCGAATTTAATGAAACCAGAAATTATCTACCTGGTGATGACATAAGGGATATTGACTGGAACGTTACAGCAAGAATGAATGAACCTTACATAAAAACTTATATAGAAGAAAGGCAACTTTCTATAATATTTGCTGTGGATACAAGTGCATCAAACCTTTTTGGTGTATTTAAATCGAAAAGGCAGAGAATGGCTGAAATAGTTGCTTTTCTTGGTTTTACTTCATTTTTTAACAATGATAAATGTGGTTTATTATTATTTTCAAACGATGTTGAAAAATATATCCCTGCAAGAAAAAATTACTCTCACCTTTTAAGAATTATAAGGGATAGCTGGTATTTTGAAGGAAAAAGTAAAGCAACTTCTCTCTCAAAATCATTACGAAGTATTTTTGACCTATTAAAGAAAAAATCTGTCATTTTTATATTGAGTGATTTCCTTGATAGTGGTTATGAAAATGCCCTGCTATCTCTTTCAAAAAAACATGATGTTATCCCAGTTGTTGTGAAAGATAATTTTGAAGAAAATATCAACTTTCAAAATATTAACTTTCCTTTTATTGAGAAAATGAATTTGTTATTTGAGATTAAAGATAGTGAAACAGAATTCATGGATACAATAAAGGTTAATTTTCCCGAATACAGAACAAAAATGAAAAATTATATAGAATATTACACAAAAATCTTTAAAAGACTTTCCTTAGACTTTATAGAAACTTACACAGACGAAGACTTTAAACCTATAGAACTTATGCTAAGAATAAGACTTTTTAAATTAAGACATTAAAGGAGGTAAAGATATGAAAAAAATAGACTGGGTATTTATAATTATAATAATTTTTGCATCTTTTTCAATTGGTTTTTTTGCTGGTCAATCACTTACTCCTTTCAATAGAGCTTTGAGAAAAGCTCAGGAATTAACAAGAAGAGGTGTAGCAGAAAAAGAAAAGGCTGTAGAAATACTTACAAGACAAAAAGAACTTTTAGACGCCTCTTTCAAATATGCACAACTTGAAAAGGAAAGACAAATTATAGCTTTATCACTTGCAAATGTTTTAATAAAATATGAGATGTGGAATGAGGCCTTAAAATATCTTGACATAGCAAGAGAAATACTTCCAGGAGATTATGCCATAAATTATAATTACGCATTTATATACTACAATCTTAAAAATACTGCAACAAATCAAACACAGAAAAAAGATTATGAAGAGAAGGCTTTTACTTATCTCGAAGTTGCTTTAAACAAAATTCCACAGAGTCCAGAGGCAAATTATCTGTATGGAGCAATGCTTTATGAAAGCGGAAATATTGATAAGGCTTCAGAAAAATTTCTCAACATCCTGAAACAAAATCCAGACGAAATAAGAAGTTTATTTGCTTTAGCAAGAATATACTATGACAAAGGAGATTATTCAAGGGCAAAGAAATTATATCTTAAGCTTCAGCAAATTTTACCCAAGAATTCAAGCGAAATGGAAAAGGTTATTCAAAACCTTGAGATTTTAAATAGACTCGGAGTTGAATAGATGAGCTTAATCTATAAGATAGCTCTCTCATACAATGAATATATTGGGCCTAAAAGATATAAAGAAATAACAAAATATGGCCTTGATAACTTTTTTTCACTCAATTATAAAGAACAGATGGAATTTCTGAAAATAAAAACAGAAAAAGCCATACCTTTTTTCAAAAATATGCTTATTGAAGCCGAAAAAATTGAAAAAATCTCTAAAAAAGAAGGAATAAAAATAATAGAAATAGAGAGTGAATTATACCCTCCCTTGCTTAAAAACATAGAAGATGCCCCATTCCTTATCTATATGCTTGGAGAATTTAATTATTCAATAAAGCTACTTGCAATTGTCGGCACAAGAGAGCCAACTGAAGATGCAAAAATGATAAATGAATATTTCACCCGTGAAATTGTAAGTTATGGCATAGGAATAGTAAGTGGCCTTGCAAAAGGTCATGATGGCATAGCTCAAAAGACGGCAATCGAAAATGATGGCTGGACAGTTGCTGTTTTAGGTGGTGGAGTTGATGTTATATACCCATTATCCAATTCAACAATTTATCATCAGATAAGAAAAAAGGGTTGTATCATATCAGAATATCCTCCCGGCACTTATCCACTCAAGCAAAATTTTCCATTAAGAAACAGAATAATAAGCGGCTTATCAAGTGGTGTTTTTGTCATTCAGGCTCCAGAAAAATCTGGCTCATTGATAACAGCTCAATATGCAGAATCACAGGGACGTGAACTCTATACAATTCCCGGAAACGTATTAGACCCTTCTTATTCTGGCAATAACCATTTAATCCAGAAAGGGGCAAAAATCGTTGTCTCTCCTGAAGAAATAGTTTTTGATATTCTTGGAAAGCCAGTAAAAAAAGTCCAACCCACTTCCCATACCAATCTTTCAAAAGAAGAAGAAAAAATTTTATCACTCATTAATAAAGAAACCCACTTAGACGAAATAATAATTAAAACAAAAATGCCTCTTGAAAAAATAAATCATCTTCTTACAATTTTAGAAATAAAAGGCTTTCTTGAGGAATTCCCCGGCGGATTTTATAGAAAAGTTTAATTTTTTACTTTCAGGATGAAAGAGAAAGAAATAGTCGGAAGTACCTTTAAGACGAAAGCAAGCAGAAGAGGAAACTTGAAAAACTCTTGAGGGAGATGAGTAAGAAGTATGCTGGGTATGGGAGTAGCAGTCCTACGAAGGAGGAGAAAAAGAAACAGGAAGAAATTGAAGATAAACTCAGTAAGTCATCGAGCGATAAACTTAAACATTTAGGCATAGAGAATTCCGAGCAAAAGGATGTCATTAATGAGAATACAAAGCAATTGGGAATGAATATAACTGAGGAACAAAAGAGTATCTTTGATAAAGAATACAAAAAATATATTGAAAATAGCATAATGGAAGGTAAAGAAATAAAAAATAGAACAAGGAATTATATTTTAAGTTTAAGAGAGAAGGGGATTGATAGAAGTTTGATAAAAGATTACCTAACAGTTTTGGATTCTTTAAGTGATTTGACAGTTTTAAATAACTACAATAGTTTTAAATTTTCAGATAAGAATCAAAGGAATAATCTTACAAATGTAGATGATAAAGAACTTGGATACAGGACAGGTAATGTGATGTGCTTTCCGACAAGTGTAGCGATAGCATTAAGTAACCTTGGGATAGAAAATCCTGTTGCTGCTTTAGGCATACAGTTTGAAGACCATCTGGATGATTTGATTAGGAATGACCCGAAGATAATGAAAGAAGCCAAAAAATATCCAGCTTACAAACCTAGAACTATTGGTGCCGTAGAAGAGTTAATGATAAATAGATATTTTGGAGATAGGGTAATTGCAAAAGTGGAATATAAAGAACCAGCATTTAAAAATATTGAAGGGGCCAAAAGTTATTTAAAAAGATTAAATGAAGATTATCTAAGTAAAGGAGTAGAAGTAGTTATGGGGACAAGACTAACACATGGTGGTCACGTAGTAGTATATTCTGGCTATGATGAAGGTGGTATTTATATAACAGACCCATATGGGAAAGCCTCTTTAATTAAGGGAAGTAATGGTAATTCTGGTTATGACAAAAACTTAACTGACATAGGAGAAACCACAAAAGGTTATAATGTATATGTTCCATGGAATAAAGTAAAAGAATTTTTATTAGGTTATAAATGGTATATGACAATAGAATTAAAGTGAAGGAGGATAAAGTTATGAAGTTTTGTTTTGCAATATTGTTCTTAGGTTTATTTTTAAATATGTATGGTGGAGAAAAGATTGATACTAAAAAGATTATTTATTTGTACAATAAAACTGATTATACCATATGGGCTACATCTGAATTGAAGGAGAAAGGATATAATTATTCTGCGAAGAATTTGATTGATGACAGATTAGATACTGTCTGGGCAACAAGAGTAAATGGAGGATTAGGGGAAGAATTGATAATGTTTTTTTCTGGTAGACATATGGTCGATGGGTGGAGAAGAGGTATTTGGATTATCAATGGGCATGGTAAGAATAAGGATTTATTTTTAAAAAACAATCGAGTGAAGGAATTGGAATTAAAATTATATAGAAATTATAGTGTAGGAATAGCTGGTGCTACTGTAGAAGCAGGACCTCCAAGGGAATCTTTATTGGTTAATCCACTTAGTGAAGATAATGCTTTAAAAGATCCACTAATAGAGTATATTTTTCAAACAAATATAACATTAAGAGATGAATATCTTTATACAAATAAATATTACTTTCCCATAAATTTTGAAGAAAATGAGAAAGAAACAGAGGGAAGGATAAAGAAACTTCGACTTGAGAAAGGAATTCAAGATACTAATGATATATTTTCGAACTATTATGGTTATAATTCAATAGGATATGTTTTGATTCTTACCATAAAATCCATCTACAAAGGCAGTAAGTATAATGACCTATGTATAAGTGAGATTTGGTTTTTAAGTGAAGAGGAAGAAGGGAAGACAAATAAGTAAGATAAATTGGCGCAGCCTGTTTAAATGGTATCTTTCAACTATACTACTGATGATAAGAAAGGACTTAATTTTAGTTTTGTTTGTTAGATATCCCCCGCCGGGATGCTACCTTAGGTGTGCGGAGATTTTTCCCTTTTATGTGCCAATACTTTACTAAGGCAATCAGGACGATTGCCGCTGAGGTTGTTTTGATAAGTTCAACAGACTGCCAAGCCTGTGTTGAAATTCAATCATTTTCACGGGCAACTTAGCGGAGATGGTGTAGGTTTAAGTCCAAAGTCGAAAGTCGAAAGTCTTGTTCTGACAGGGGCTTTAAAAGACAATCTTTTGCAGTCTATCAGCAAGCATTGTTGATATTACTTCTGAGCGGAACTGGATTTTATCAGTGGGTACCCAGCGATTATACCTTGCTTTTTATTGTTGACTTTGCCAACAATAAAAAGTTTATACTACTGAGCTGGGCTGATAAAATCCAGTGGAGTGATTTAACTACCAAACCCAACTTTTGTTGTATTGACAAAAGAATAGAAATTCAAAACTTGACTTATAAATATAAAATTTATTACATTGAAAATATATCATTGAAAGGGAGGAATTTTTATGAAAGTAAAAATTAAATTTATTATTTTATCTATAGTAGTAGCGATTTTCTTTGGAAGTTTTATTGCCTGTAAAGGAAATCTTTTCAGCAAAAATCTTGAATATGAAACAAAAAACAAAATGGTTGAATCAATGCCAGAGCTTGATACTGCATTAAAACTACAGAATGTATATAGAAATATAGCCAGATCAATAATGCCAGCCGTAGTAAACATACAGGTTGAAGGAGAGCAGATTATAAGAAACCCATATAGTGATTTTTTTAATGATCCATTTTTCAGAAGGTTTTTTGGAGATGAATTTTCACAACCAAGAGAGTTCAGGAGAAGAATTCAAGCAACTGGCTCTGGTATAATTATTACAAAAGATGGTTATATATTCTCAAATCACCATGTAGTTAAGGAAGCAAAAAAAATATATGTTTTTTTGAGTGATAACAGAAGATTTGAAGCAAAAGTAGTTGGTGCAGACCCTGAAACAGATATAGCTTTACTCAAGATAGATGCTGACAATTTACCTGTAGCCCCAATTGGAAATTCAGATGAAGTAGAAGTTGGTGATTTCGTAGTCGCCATAGGTAATCCATTCAATTTAAGCTGGACATATACTACAGGTATAGTAAGTGCCATTGGAAGAAAAGGTATGGTATCTGGTTTTCAAAAGTTTATTCAAACAGATGCGGCTGTTAACCCGGGTAACTCTGGAGGTCCACTTGTAAATATAAAGGGACAAGTTATTGGTATCAATACTGCCATTCAATCTCAAACTGGAGGTTATCAGGGAATAAGTTTTGCTGTTCCAATAAATATTGCAAAAAATGTAGCAAGACAACTACTCACTCACGGTAGTATAGAAAGAGGTTTTCTTGGAATCAATATAATGCCTATTGATGATGTCACAAGAAAAGCCCTTGGTCTTGATAACAATGAAGGTGTAATGGTAGCAAATGTTGAACCAAAGGGACCTGCTGATAGAGCTGGAATTAAAAAAGGTGATATAATAACAAAAATAGAAGGAAAGAAAGTTGGAACACCTGAAGATCTTATGTATGAGGTTGGAAATAATGCCCCGGGTTCTGTAATTAAGGTTGAAGTAATAAGAAACAAGAAAAGAATGGAATTTTCAGTGAAGCTCAAAGAAAGACCCTCTCAAGTAGCCTCAAAAGGTAAAGATGAAGAAAAGCCAGAAGCTCCTCAGAAGGGAGTTATAGAATTTCTTGGGGCAAGATTTTCAAATGCACCAAAAGAATTACTTGACGAAAATTCTGTAGAGTTTGGTGTAGTAGTTGAATCAATCAAAGAAGATAGCCCTCTATACGATGTCCTTGAGCCGGGACTTATAATAGTCGGAATAAATGATAGCGAAATAAGAAATGTTAATGATTTAAGGGCATTTGTCGAAAAGAATAAAAATGAGAGAAGATTTGTGTTCCTTATTGCAAGAAAAGGAATGTTGTTCTATCGAGGAATTGAAAGATAAATTCATAGATACCACTCGCCAGAGGCGTGTGGTATCTTTTTTATAATTTATGTATAAAATTATTTTTTTATCATTATTTCTATTCAATGTGTGTTTTGCTAATGATGATTTTATAAAAATTTTTCAGCTATTTCAAGAAAGAAAATTCATTGAAATAGTTTCAAATTATTCTCAAGAATATATAATTTCAAACAAAGATTTAATAACTGAAACAGGAGTTTTTCTCTATTCAAAATCACTTTTTGCCATTGAAGACTATAAAAATTCATTACTCACCATTGAAAGTATAGAAAAACAAAATGAAGAAACAAGAATACTTAAGTTTTTCATTCTTTTAAATTTAACCAATATCTCTCTTGCAAAAAAAGAATTAACAAATTTCAGAAATCCAGATAAAATTTTTTTAACCTCTCTTATAAATTTTATTGAAAACGACATTAAAAATGCCACAAACAACCTAAAACTATACATTGAATCCGAAGATGATAAAAATTTTAACTTTGAGGCATTGTTAGTAGATTATTTTTATAATATAAAGAAAGGAAATTTTCCAAAAGCCTTTGAATTAATCCTTAAAAAATCTCTTATTGATGAAACCATTTTTTTAGAAACAAAGTCAAAAAACTCTCCTTTTAATGATTTTTTACTCTACAAAAAATGTGATAAGCTCATTCAAGAAGAAAAAAAAGAAGAGGCAAAAAAAATTCTTCTTGAATTAATAAAAAACTCTGAATCATCAATAATTAAAAACCTTGCTTCTTACGAATACCAAAAATTAAATTAATCTGAAACTTTTTCTATGATATGGAGTTATACCAAACTTTTCTATAGCTTCCCTGTGTTTTCTTGTAGGATATCCTTTGTTTTTATCCCATTCATAGTGGGGAAATTCATTGTGAAGATTTGACATTATCCTATCTCTTGTAACCTTGGCAATTATAGAAGCACAGGCTATAGTAAAACTTTTTCTATCTCCTTTTACAATCGAAAGGGAAGGAACGGAAAGATTAAGTTTAATATTGCCATCAATGAAAACACAGTCAACTTTTTCCAATACATCGTCTATCGCTTTCTTCATCGCTACCTTTGTGGCATTTAAAATATTTACTTCATCAATAAAGCTATTTTCACAGATGCCAACACCATAAGCAAGACAATTTGAAACTATTTTTTCGTAAAGGCACTCTCTATCTTTTGAAGAGAGACATTTAGAGTCATAAACGCCTTCAATATAGACAGGTCTATCAAAAACAACACATGCAGCCACAACAGGGCCAGCAAGCGGCCCCCTTCCAGCTTCATCTACGCCAGCAATTTTCTTAAAACCTCGCTGTCTCCAATCTTTCTCAAAAAGAAACAGGGATTCACATGCTGGCACTTTCATAGTTAAATCTTCTCAGTAAGAACTGCAGATTTACCGTATCTATCTCTTAAGTAGTAAAGTTTTGCTCTTCTTGCTTTTCCTTTTCTTACAAGCTCAATACTGTCAATAACAGGAGAATGATATGGGAAAACCCTTTCCATAGCAACGCCATAGCTTATTCTTCTTACTGTGAAAGTCTTTCTTGGTCCACCATGTTTGATTGCTATAACTGTTCCTTCGTAAGCCTGAATTCTCTGCTTATCACCTTCTATAATCTTTACATTTACTTTTATGGTATCACCAACATTAAATTCTGGGAATTTACCATTATTGTTTTGTTTTGCTAAAAGCTCCTTTTCAAGCTCTTCAATAGAGATTTTCTTTTTCTTTTCAAAAGTTTTAGCTTCAGCTTTTGTCTCTTTTTCTTCTATAACTTCATTATTCTCTTTCTGAATTTCTTCTGACATATTTCCACTCCTTAGCTATTTTTTGTATATTAAAAAAATATTCTCTCAAAAACTTATTCTGTTTCTTTATTTTTTTTAAGTCTCCAGAAATTAAGCTATCTTTGAGATAAGAAACAGAAAAATTCTCTAACAAATCTATTCTATTAAAATATGTCTTCCTGAGTGAGGAATAAAATCTATATTCCTTAATAGCTTTATGATTGCCACTTCTCAAAACCTCTGGTATTCTCATTCCCTGCCATTCATTTGGCACTGTATAATGATCATACTCAAGAAGACTATTCTCAAAACTTTCTTCCTTAACAGCATCAAGTTTTACCGTTTCTCCAACAAAACGGCTCACTGCATCTATTACCACAAGTGCGGGAAGCTCTCCACCTGTAAGAACATAGTCCCCTATAGATAGCTCAAGATCAACTTCCCTCTCAACAAACCTGCCATCTATACCTTCATATCTACCACAGATCAACAAAACATTTTCAAGTTCTGAGAGAGCCTTAGCAACTTTATTGTTAAAAGTTTTTCCCTGTGGAGTAAGATAAACTACCTTACAATTTTTAAACTTATCTTTGATAGAATTTACAGCTTTCTCAAGAATAGGGGCTTTAAAAAGCATTCCCTTTCCACCGCCAGCAATTCTATCATCAACTCCACATCTCTTATTATCAGAAAACTCTCTCAAATTATATAGATAAACATTAACTACTTTTTTTTCAATAGCTCTGGATAATATTCCAATCTTAAAATATTCCTCAAACAAGTCAGGAAAAATGGACAAAATATGAAAATTCACATTATCTCCAAAAGAGCTATCTACAAAAAGTCTTCAAGGTCGCTTGCCAGAATTTTTCCCTCTTTAATAATCACCTCAGGGAAATACCTGTCTTTAAAAGGTATAGCTACATCTTTACCATTAAGCAACTTCATCACAAGCACAAACTGGTTAGCAACCTCTATAAAATTTACAACCTTGCCAAATTCCTTCTCGTGGTAATAAACGGTAAGACCGATAAGGTCTTTTATATAATAACTATTTCCACTTAAGTCTGGCAATTCCGCCTCATCGACATAAATCTCAAGATTCCTCAGGTTATCTGCTAAGGTTCTATCAATCACCCCATCTACCCGAAGTATAAAAAACTTCCCATTGAAAGACAAAAATTCTAAACCTACCTTTCGATAACCTGTTGGAACTTTAGGATCTTTCACATAAAAAGCAGAAAAACTACCAAGATCCTCCGCTTCATCTATAAAAAAAATTGCCTTTATCTGGCCTTTAAGGCCATAAGGCTTCAAAAACTTACCAATACAAAGGTAATTCATCAGTCAAGTATCTCTAAAATTACCCTTCTACCATTTTTTACGGCTACAGCATTAACTATAGTTCTGATAGATTTAGCGATAACTCCCCTCTTACCAATAACCTTTCCAACTTCACCAGCTCCAACCTTAAGTTCAAGTATTGTTGACTTTTCTCCATCAACAACATTGATGTTTACTGCAGAAGGATTATCAACAAGATTCTTTACAATAGTTTCCACAATATCTTTTTCTGTCATAGTTCAACTCCTTTCTCGTTTTTGAATAGAAAATTAAGCCTTCTTTGCACTTTTTACAAGTTTTTCAACTACCAAAGTAGGAATAGCTCCCTTTTTTATCCATTCTTCATATTTCTCAAGATCAATCTTAACATTTGCATTCTCTTTCAACAAAGGATTATAATATCCAAGAGCTTCTATATAAGCGCCGTCTCTTGGTTTTTTGCTATCGACCACAACAACTCTATAAGAAGGTTGTTTCTTCTTACCAAATCTCATCAATCTAATATGTACAGCCAAGCCATACCTCCTGATAATTCTTCAAGTTGATATTTTAACTTAAATTGATTGCTTTGTCAACTTATTGGCAAGAATTTAATATTTACTATCGTTCCAAGTCAATAGTGTAATAGTTTCTCTATCTGCCTGAAAATGTTAATAATATTTTCACATAATAAAATATCTTAAATAGATATAAGCCGTTGATATAATAAGGCTTATTATTGTAATAATAGCTCCATATTTCGTAAATTCCATAAAAGAAATTTTATATCCACTTTTTCCTGCAATTCCAGATGCAACTACATTGGCCGAAGCTCCTATAAGTGTACCATTTCCACCAAGACAAGCACCTAAAGCAAGCGACCACCATAGTGGATTAATATTAGTTGCTCCCATCTGAACACCAATATTCTTAATCATAGGTATCATTGTGGCAACATATGGAATATTATCAACTAAAGCAGAAAAAATTCCAGAAGCCCATAATATAAGTATTGAAGTATTTTTAATATTTCCTTTGGTTAAAGACAATACAAACTCTGCCATTTTCTTTATAAGACCAGTCTCTACAAGTCCGCCAATAAGAATAAACAAACCTATAAAAAAGAAAACAGTCCCCCATTCAATTTCAACAAAAAAACTTTCAACTTCATGTTTACCAGAAAGCAACATAAGCAAGGAAGCTCCACCCAAAGCAATAACGGAAGGCTCTACATTTATAACTCCATGAAGTATAAAGCCAATTATCGTAATACCCAATACAAAGAGAGATTTAATAAGCAATTTTTTATCAGTTATGGACTTTTTTTCTTCAAAATCCATTATTCTTGACTTTCTTTCATTTGAAACATGCATTTTCTTTGAAAATAACATATAAATTATAAAAATAAATGTTATAAGAATAATTATTATTACAGGGGTAAGGTTTGTAATAAAGCTGTTAAAATCCAATCCAGCAGCACTTCCTATCATTATATTTGGCGGATCACCAATTAAGGTTGCAGTTCCACCAATATTAGAAGAAATCGATTCGGAAATTATAAAAGGAACTGGAGAAATTCCCAACTCAACAGCAATTAATATAGTTACAGGAGTTAAAATGAGAATGGTTGTAACATTATCCAAAAATGCAGAAAATACAGCCGTTATTAATACCAATAGAATAAGAATTGTGATAGGATTACCACGAGCTATCTTTGCTGCTTTGATTGCAACAAATTGAAAAAGCCCAGTATGTTTCGTTATACCAACTATTATCATCATCCCAATAAGCAGAAATATTACATTCCAGTCAACAAACTCAAAAATTTTTTCTTGTGGAATAATCTTTAAAATTGCAATTAATACTCCGCCAATTAAAGCAATTATAGTTTTATTTACAATTTCTCCCGTCATTATAATATAAACTAAGATAAATATTATCAATGCTATAATACTTGAAATACTCATTTTTTTCTCCAGAAATTATGCTCTTAAAACCTTGTTTAAAATATCCATTTCGGAAAGGATGCCAACTGGCTTGCCATTTTTATCAAGCACAGGAATTGCAAATGTTTTATTTTTTATTAACTTATGAATCCCCTCGACAAATGGATCGTCAGCATAAAGTGTTACAGATATTTTTTTTGTAAGTTCTTCTACTTTAATTTGATCCTCTTTCTCTAATAACTCTTCCAGCGGTTCAAGCTCACTCATAAAAGAAAGATTATCCATCATAGTTGTATATTCTGGCATTCCTTTTGATAGAATTTCATTTATTGAAATAATGCCTTTTAAATTATCATTTTCATCTACCACAATACCACATATTGTATGTTTTATCCTGAAAAGATTTATGACTTCTTTTATGGATGAATTTTTATTCACTTTCACAACATCTTTTGTCATTATATCTTCCACAGTCAAACTTTTCTTCACCCTTATATTAGCTCGGTCAATTTTTTCAATTAATTCATTAGGGTTTTTTGAATTAATAATAGATTCAAAAAGTTCTTTCTGTTGTGAAATATTACTTATAGCAGAAAGGAGATTTAAGTAAAGGTTTGAAGAAGATTTTGGAGCAAAAATCAAAAACAAAATTTTAACTTCTTCACCAGAATTTGAAAAAAGAGATTTACTTTGAGGAACATATATACCAATAAGCAAATCATTAAAATTTTCAAGCCTTGCGTGAGGAATTAAAACACCTTCAATAAAAGTTTCCCCCAAAGCCTCCCTTTCCTTTAAAGCCTTAATAGCCGCCTCTTTGTTAAATTCAAAACTATATTCAGAAGCTATTTTATCGATGAGTTTTTCTAAGATTTTATCTTTTGAAGAAAATTTATCACCTATCAATATAAATTTTGAGTTTAAAAAACTTGACAATTTCATAAAATACCTTCTTAAATTTAACAGACAATATTCTAATTATAAAAAAATATTGTCAATTTAACATCAATTCACTATTGTAACAATAACCCATCATTAATCTTCCAAGTTTTTTGAGATAAAAATCATAGTATTTAAAGACTGTTATTTTCAAACCAACACAACCCTATGGTTCACCAAGACTATCTTCGTCATCTATCCCATAAGCATTTGTTTGATTTTTATGAGAAATCAGCTTTTTATCACTAATATCAGGATTATATCCCGTATAAAATTTCTTGCTTTGAAGAAATGCGACACTTCCATCTTCCATCAAAAATTTTATAGGGATTGTTTCAAGTCCACCTTCAACTGGTTTATAGACCATAAAATGAAGATGAGGTCCAGTAACTCTCCCTGTTCTACCACTATAACCAATAAGATCACCAGCTTTTACAACATCACCAACTTTTACAACGCTGCCTGCATAATTCAAGTGAACATACTGAGCAAAAGTTCCATCATCGTGTGCAATAGTTATGTAATTAGCATGCCCTCTATATCTTCTACTTCGGCCGCCTATTTTTGAATTATCCTTCACAGCAACTACAACTCCCCCTCTTGCCGCATAAACTGGGGTCCCAACATTCATACTGAAATCTATGGAATATTTTAACCAACCTCTATGAGTAAACCTTGTCCCATATCCCTGACTTACTTTAAATTCAATCCCATGGGCAAAAGGCAAGAGATATGGATAATCTTCATTAACTTTAACACTATAAGGATCCCCTATAATCTTTTTCACGGAGTAAAGTGGTTCAAACTGTGAATTATTTGTATAAGAAAAAAGAAAGTTTGAAACAGACCCTGGCTTTACAACAAAAGAAAAGATTTCTTTGTTCCTTTTGAAAACAATAACTACTTGATAAGGGACGATGTTTGAATTATCTGCATAAAAGTTATAAATATTACCTTTCTGAATATTATAAACAAACACATCATCTTTTTTAGCATAAAGATTAAAAACAAAAAAGAACAAAAACAAAATGTAAAAAAATTTTTTCACTTTTCCTTCTCCAGCCCATAAAAATTTAACAATAATTTTAACATAATTCTTAACTTTTGTCTATAAAAATTTTATTTAACTCTTCTCTCATAATGCTTTCTGGAGCATTAAACCCAGTCCATAGCTCAAACTGCTTCATTCCCTGTTGCAAGAGCATTTCCAGTCCATTTATAATCTTGCACTTTCTTTCTTGTGCAAAGGTTAAAAATTTAGTCATCACTGGATTGTAAACTATATCCATTACAACTTTACCTTCAGGAATCTCTTCTTTGTTCAAAATTGAAGAATCAATATCTGGATGCATCCCTAAAGGCGTTGTATTAACAATAACATCAATACCATTTATATCTTTCCAATCCTTTATGTCCCAAGAAAGCAAGTTTTTTTCTATATTTTTCCCAATCTTTTTCAATGAGGAAATTATTTCCTCTTTTATTGTCTCTCTTTTTTCCTTATTTCTTGCGATTATATAAACTTTTGAAGGATTACTATAATAAAATAGGGAAAAAATTCCTGCTCTTGCAGAGCCACCAGAACCAAAAATAGCTATATTTTTATCGGTAATATCTATTGCATTACTTAAGGCTTTATAAAAGCCATAAGTATCTGTATTTGTTCCAGATAGTTTTCCATCTTTATTAACAATTGTATTTACTGCTCCAATAAGAGAAGCAATATCACTTATTTCATCAAGATAGTTAATCACATCTGACTTAAAGGGAATAGTTATACTGCATCCTTTTATACCAAGAGTTTTTACAGCTTTTAAAGCCTCTTCAATATTTGAAACCTCAAAAGCAAGATAGACTGAATTTAAATTCAGATGTCTGAAAGCTGCATTATGTATGTATGGAGAAAAACTATGTTTAACTGGGTTACCAAATATACAATACAAGGAAGTTTCAGCGTTTATTTTCAACTCTCCATCTCCTCTTTTTCCACTTCTGCAATTTTATTTACCCTTCTTTCGTGTCTTCCGCCTTCAAAATCAGTAGAAAACCAGATATCTATTATTTTAAAGATTTCTTCCTTTGTATTTCTCTTAGCACCAAGAACCAGAACATTTGCATCGTTATGTCTTCTTGAATATTCTGCTGAGTATTCGTCAAGACATAAGGCAGCTCTTACACCCTTTACCTTATTTGCAACTATCGAAGCTCCAATCCCAGAAGCACAGAGGACAACCCCCTTGTCAACCTCTTTTCTACTGACAGCTCTTGCCGCAAGTTTTATAGTATCAGGATAATCCATACTTTCTTCAGAAAACGTCCCATAATCTTTTACTTTATAACCCTTCTTTTCAAGATAGGATTTTACCTCTTCTTTCATTAAATAACCTGCATGATCTGAAGCTAAAGAAACCTTCATCTATTACTCCTCAAGAATTAATTTATTTGATCTGGCTATTTGACTATACCAGTACCCACTCTTTTTTACAATTCTTTTTTGTGTTGGATAGTCAATATAAACAAGGCCAAACCTCTTTGAAAGACCCTCTGTCCATTCAAAATTGTCCATAAAGGACCACACAAAATATCCCTTAAGATTTACACCATCTTTAATAGCTTTATCAAGCATTATAATATGATCTCTTATATACTCAAGCCTTTCATGGTCATTAACTTCTCCATTGATTAATTCATCTTTATATGCGGCTCCATTTTCAGTAATATAAATAAGAGGATTATTATAATTTTCTTTTATGTCCTTAAGTAAATCATAAAGTCCTTCTGGATAAACTTCCCAGCCCATATCAGTTTTCTTTATTCCGGGATATTTTGCTTGTATAGGCATAAATTTTATGAACGGATTATTTCCTCTTCTCACAAGTAGCCTTGTATAATAATTAACCCCAAGAAAATCCATTTTTTCTGAAATTACTTTCATATCTTCATCGTAGTATTTTTTGACCTTTGATTTAAAATACAAATTTTTTTCAAAATTTTCTGGATATTTACCTTTGAAAATCGGATCCATAAAAAGTCTATAGCTATAATTCTTCATTCTATCGGCTGCTAAAATATCTTCTTCATCATTTGTTCCGGGATATATTCCCATAAAAGCATTTGTAATACCAATTTTAATTTTTGAAGAAATTGCCCTTGCCCTCTGAACAATAAGACCATGAGATAATAAAAGATGATGCGGAACAATGAGTGATTTTATAAATTTTCTATGTGCTGGTGGATGTTGCCCAAAAACATGGGCAAGTAAATAAACAACTATTGGTTCATTAAGTGTTATCCAGTTTTCAACTCTATCGCTTAATGCTTTTATAACCGTTTCAGCATAATCGGCAAGAAAAAAAGCTGTTTCTCTTTTATACCAACCACCCTGCTTTTCAATAAGATACGGCATATCCCAGTGGTAAAGTGTAGGAAAAGGAATTATATCATTTTTGAGTAGTTGATCTACAAGATTCTTGTAAAAATCAAGCCCTTTTTCATTTAATTGTCCCTTACCTTCTGGAAAAATTCTTGGCCATGAAATAGAAAATCTATATGCTTTATAACCCAGTTCTTTCATCAATTTAATATCTTCTTTATATCTATGGTAGTGATCACAGGCAACATCCCCTGTCGTTCCATCTTTGATTTTGCCCTTTTTGTGAGAAAAAACATCCCAGTTGGATAGTCCTTTACCGTCTTCATTCCATGCTCCTTCTATTTGATAAGAAGAAGTAGCTGTCCCCCATATAAAACCTTCTGGAAACTTAATTTCTCTCATACTTCCCTCCATTAAAAAAATCTTTCAAGAATATCTTCATAGTTATCTATTCTTCTATCCCTGAAAAATGGCCATATTTCCCTTACTTTATCTATTCTACCTTTGTCAATTTCTGATATAAGGATATTCTCTTCTGTGCCTGTTTTTTTGATGATCTCTCCCTGTGGGCCACATATAAAAGAATTTCCCCAGAAATCTATGCCTTCATCATTATTTATTTTTTCGTTTCCTGTTCTGTTGACTGATAAGACAAAAACTCCATTAGCAATAGCATGAGCCCGTTGAATTGTAATCCATGCATCAAGTTGCCTTTTCTTTTCATCTTCAGGATCAGAAGGAGTCCAGCCTATAGCTGTAGGATAAACAAGCATTTCAGCACCTTTAAGAGCCATTATTCTTGCTGCCTCAGGGAACCATTGATCCCAGCATATTAATACACCTACCCTTCCAATTGAAGTATCTATAGGTTCAAAACCAAGATCACCGGGAGTAAAATAAAACTTTTCGTAAAAGCCGGGATCATCAGGAATATGCATTTTTCTATAAATTCCAGCTATCTCTCCCCTGTCAAGAATCAAAGCTGTATTATGAAATATTCCCCTTGCCCTTTTTTCAAAGATTGAGATTAAAAGAGTAATATTAAGCTCTTTGGATAACTTTCCGTAAATTTCTGTAGAGTTACCGGGTATTTCTTCGGCAAGTTTAAAAAACTCTGTATCTTCCCTTTGACAAAAATACAAAGAATTGTGTAGTTCAGAAAGGCTTACAAAATCTGCTCCAATTTTACTTGCTTCTTTTATTTTAATTAAATTTTTTTCAATATTATTTTTTACATTTTCTTCATAACTATTCTGTATTAAAGCTACAGTTATTTTGTCTTTCATATTTTCACCTATTCAACAAGCCTTATAGATTTTACTTCTGTATTTTCTTCTTTAAGTATAAAGTTTTCTACAACTTTCTTAAGCTCCTCAGCTTGCTTTCTATTGAGTTCTATCGATGTTCTTATTTTTTCAACTGCCATCGAAAGAGACGTCAGGCTCTCAGAGTGATTCTGAACACTCTCAACCATACTGATTGAAATATCTCTTAAATCTATCAAAGCCTTGCTGAAATCATCTGTAGCATGCTTTTGCTCTGTCATTGCAACTTTTACTTCTTCTGTAATCTTAACAAGCTCCTGAGTTGCTTTTAATATCTCTTTTGCTCCATTTGACTGTTCCTGCATAGCTATATTTAATTGAGAAATTATATCCACATTTTGCTTTGAGTATGCTGTTATCATATCGAGCCCAACACCAGCCTTCTCTGCGAGTTTTACTGACTCATCAATCTTTGATACAATCGAGGAAACTACATCACCTATATCTCTTGCATTTTTGTTTGTATCTTCAGAAAGCCTTCTTATTTCGTCAGCAACTATTGCAAATCCTTTTCCTGCCTCACCAGCATGAGCTGCTTCAATCGCAGCATTCATAGCAAGGAGGTTTGTTTGCTTGGCAATATTTGAAATAAGTCCCAAAAGTTTAAGAATCTGTTGTGAATATTCAGAAACTTCTTTTATGGAAGAAATTGATTCTTTAACAGCTTTACTACCCTCAAGAGAAACATTATTGAGATTTACAGAAATATCTTTGGTTTTTGTAGATAAAGAGGCGGTATTATCAATATTTCTTACCATTTCTTCTATCGAACTTGCACTTTCTTCTACTGCTGAAGCCTGTCTTATCATACTATTTGCTATGCTATCAATATTTCTTGCCATTTCTTCTACTGTGGCAGTTAACTCTTCAATTCCACTTGCAGAATTTTCTATAAATCCTCTGACGTCTTTTATGGTTTTCTCTATGTTTTTTATATTTTGTTTGATATTCTCTTCCATTATTTTTGATGTTTCATCTGTGGAATTAGTAAGCAACTCTGAGGTATTTTTGACATTTAATATATCTCTATTAAGTTTTTCAAACATCGAATTAACAAGAGAAGCTATCTCACCAATTTCATCATAACTTGTTATCTCAAGTCTTTTTGTAAGGTCTGCCTTTTCTGTCCCAGAGACAATGTTGTATATTTTTCCCTTTACATTATCAAGGTTTTTCATCAAAAATCTTATAGTATATCTACCAACAAGCCATATTATTAAAGCACTTGCTATCGCAATAATTATAGTAAAAATTTGAATCGAGGCTATACTTTTGTTGTATTCTTTAAGTAAAACTGTGCTTACAACAATCCAACCAAATTCTGGAATTTCTTTAAAATATGCCTTTTTCTTCTGCCCTTTGGCTTTTCCCTCTGTAGTCTGAACATAATTAATAAAGCCTTCCCTTTCCATTATCATCTTTTGAATATGAGGTAAGTGAGAAATATTTTTACCCTCTGAAGTTGGGTGAAATATTAAATTTCCTTCATAATCCATAACAAAAGAGTTTCCAGTATCAGTCTCAAGTTCGTCTTCTATGATGTACCTTATTTCATCTTTACCTATAAGACTTACAAAGTCTTCCTTATAAGCAGAGATACCTATAAGCCAGTTTAATTTCTTATTCAAGTAAAGATAGGCTACCTTTTTTCTTGCAGTTTTATCTCCCGGGTTTTTCCAGTCATACTCTATATATCCATTTTGCTTTTTCACCAATCTATCTATATTCGTATCCCCAGCTAAATTTTGTCCCTCAAGTTTTGGGTGAACTATGGCTATAGCCTTATCAGGATAGTCTGAAATATCCAGAATATAATAATATCCACTTTCTCCAATTTTTTTATTAAGAAGAAAATCTTTGAGGTCTTCTATAAGGTCATTCTTTGATAATTTTTTATTTTCATACTTTGAAAGAAGTTCATTCACCTTTCTTAAATCTGTTTCCATAGTACTCTTAAGCTTGTTTTTTACTTCAAAAGCAAGGGCAGTCTGAATAGAGCTAATTATATCTATCGTTGGTTCTGAAATTTCTTTATCCTGTTTGTCTCTGAAAACCTTGTTGAGAATTGCAAAATTTATTCCCCCTATAATTACGAACACAAGGATATTTATAAAAACAAAAATGATGGTAATCTTGGTTCTCAAACGAAGATTCTTAAACATAAATTCCTCCAATTAATTGTAATAAAAACTTTATTACCTTAAAAGTATAAAACATTTATTAAAATTTTTCTATAGTTTGCATATTAATATTTTCAGCTTTTTTTAAAAAAATAAAAATATCTTATATTGAATTTTAAACTTAATCAAAATTAAAAAATTCATACTTTCCATAAAATTAAAATCAAAGAATAAATTATACAAAAATAGTATGGTATAAAAATTTTACAGTAAAAATACTTTACAAATTTCCAAAAGATGTTATAATTTAACAAAAAATTTATGGGGTTCAAATGAAATTTCATATAGAAATTGATCCAGATATATGTAAAGGCTGTGGTTTATGTATTCCAGAGTGTTCAAAGAATGTAATAGAGTTAGGGGATAAATTCAATAAATTCAGCTGGAGGTATGCTATTCCGGCAAGAAACAATGATTGTATAGGATGCAAAAGATGTGCTATAGTTTGTCCGGAGATAGCTATCAAGGTTATCAAAGAGGATGATTGAATGTTAGAAAAAAAACTTATGAAAGGCAATGAGGCTCTTGTTTATGGAGCTTTGATTGCCGGCTGCAGGTATTACTTTGGCTATCCGATTACACCTCAAAACGAGGTAACTGAGCTTATGTCAGTAAGGATGCCAGAGGTTGGTGGTGTTTTTGTTCAGGCAGAGAGTGAGGTTGCTGCCATAAATATGGTTTATGGTGCATCAGCTGCCGGTGGGAGGGTAATGACTACAACTTCAAGCCCGGGGTTCAGTCTTATGCAAGAAGGAGTGTCATATCTTGCCACAGCAATGCTTCCATGCGTTATAGCAAATGTCCAGAGGGGAGGTCCCGGCCTTGGGAATATAGCCGGATCCCAAGCAGATTATTTTCAGGCTACAAAAGGTGGTGGGCATGGAGATTATCACTTAATTGTTCTTGCTCCAGCATCTCCTCAGGAAATGCTTGATCATACTATTCTTGGATTTGAATTAACTGACAAATACAGAACCCCAGTATTACTCCTCTCAGATGGTGTAATTGGACAGATGATGGAGAATGTTGAGATTCCAGACTACAAACCAGATATAAAGCCAAAAGAGTGGGCATTAACTGGTTGCAAAGATAGAAAAAAGAATGTCATTCGTTCTCTGTGGCTTGATGAACCAAAAATGGAAGCAGTAAATATAAAACTGCAGGAAGTTTATAAGGAAATATGTGAGAATGAAGTTCGTTATGAAGAATTTATGCTTGAAGATGCTCTTGTCGTAGTAGTAGCTTATGGCATTTCATCAAGGGTTTCAAGAAGCATTGTAAATGATTTGAGAAAAGAAGGCTATAAAGTAGGAATGCTAAGACCGATAACCCTCTATCCATATCCATATAAAAAGCTCAAAGACCTTGTAAATAGTGGTGTCAAGGGAATGATAAGTGTAGAAATGAGTGCAGGACAGATGATAGAAGATGTTAAACTAGGAGTTGAATGTAAAATTCCAGTAGAATTTTATGGTAAGATGGGTGGAGTTTTGCTTGATGAAAACGAATTAAGACAAAAGATTCTGGATTTATACAGGAGGGCTGTAAAATGAGAACGGTTGTATTTGATAAGCCAAAAAGTATAACAAACCTTCCTATGCATTATTGTCCTGGTTGTGGACATTCTGTTGTGCATAGACTTATATGTGAAGTTATAGATGAACTCAACGTAAGAGAAGAAACTATAGGGATTGCTCCTGTTGGATGTGCTGTTCTTGCTTATGATTACTGGAACTTTGATGTAAGTGAGGCTGCTCACGGAAGGGCTGCTGCTGTTGCTACTGGAATAAAAAGGGTTCATCCTGATAAACTTGTCATATGCTACCAGGGTGATGGAGATTTAGCTTCAATTGGGATGGGAGAAACAATTCATGCTGCAAACAGGGGTGAAAATTTTACAGTTATCTTTATAAACAATGCCAATTATGGAATGACTGGAGGTCAGCTTGCACCAACAACTATGATAGGTCAGAAAACAACAACCTCATACGAAGGTAGAAAACCAGAGGTTCATGGGTATCCTATAAGAATGGCGGAACTCATTGCCACTCTTGATGCTCCTGTTTTTGTTGCAAGAACTACCGTAGCAGATTTTAAGAATATTCTTACCACTAAGTCTTTAATCAAAAAGGCTTTTCAACTTCAACTCAAGAAAGCTGGTTATACTTTTATCGAAATTCTTTCAAATTGTAATACAAACTGGAAAATGTCTCCAGTTGAAGCAAATAAATTTATAATGCAGGAAATGGTTAAAACATTTCCTCTTGGAGTTTTTAAAGGAGAGTAAAATATGACAAATAAAATGATATTTTCTGGTTTTGGAGGACAGGGATTGCTTTCGGCTGGTTTAATCCTCGCCGAAGCATCTGTAATTGAAGGATATAATGCAACTTATTTTCCTTCTTATGGAGCTGAAATGAGAGGCGGGACAGCAAATTGTCATGTAATAATTTCTGATGAAAAGATAGCTTCACCAATAATCTCAAAAGCTGATATGCTTGTGGCCTTCAATCAACCATCGATAAACAAATTTGCCACCCGTCTTGTTGACAATGGACTTGCTATTATCAACAGTTCTGTAGTAAAAAGCACAGTAAACGATATAAAAGCAAAAATAATGAATTTCAAATTTGACGAAATCTGTCTTGAAAAACTTGGATCATCAAAATTTTCAAACATTATCCTTGTAGGAATAATTGCGAAATTAACAGGCCTTGTAAAAGAAGATAGCTTAATAAAGGCTATACAAAATAAATTCTCAGAAAAAGGCTCAAAAATAATAGATGCTAATATCAATGCATTAAGAATTGGATTATCCCTAATTTAAGGAAGGTATCTATGAAGTATAGAATTCTTGGAAAAACAAACTTTAAAATATCTGAGGTTTCTCTTGGAACGTGGCAGGTTGGTGGTAAATGGGGCACAAGTTTTGACGATAAAAATGCTGAAGAAATTATTAACAAAGCTATAGAAAATGGCATTAACTTTATAGATACGGCTGATGTATACTCAAATGGACTTAGTGAAAAAGCCGTTGCAAGGGTTGTTAAAAACTCAGGAAAGAGAATATACATTGCAACAAAATGTGGTAGAAGACTCAATCCTCATACAAATGAAGCCTATACTGTAGAAGCACTAAGAAATTTTGTCAATGATAGCCTCAAAAATATGAATGTGGATACCATAGATCTTATTCAGTTACATTGTCCACCAACTCAGGTTTATTATAGACCAGAAATTTTTGAACTTTTCGATAAGTTAAAACAGGAAGGTAAAATATTAAATCTTGGGGTAAGTGTTGAAAAAGTCGAAGAGGCACTCAAAGCTATTGAATATCCAAATGTTACAACGGTTCAAATAATATTCAATATGTTCAGGCAAAGGCCTGCTGAATTATTTTTCAAAGAGGCACAGAAAAAAAATGTTGGAATAATAGTGAGAGTCCCGCTTGCAAGTGGTTTACTCAGTGGAAAATTTACAAAAGATACAGAATTTACAAAAGGAGACCATAGAAAAAGCAATAGAAATGGAGAATGGTTTGACAAAGGTGAAACCTTCTCGGGTGTTGACTACGAAAAAGGACTACAAGCTGTAGAGGAATTAAAAAAGATATTCCCAGCTGATATTCCTCTTTCTGTTTGGGCAATAAAGTGGATTCTTATGTTTAAAGAAGTTTCTACTGTAATACCGGGAGCTTCAAGGGTAGAACAGGTTGAAACCAATGTTATGGCATCAGACATAAGACCTCTTAAGTCTATTGAGATGAAAAAGGTTAAAGAAATTTATGAAAAATATATTAAAGACGATGTACATCAGAGATGGTAGAATGAAAAAATTAATTCTCGTTTTTCTTTTAATTTCTTCTTCTGTCTATGCGATTGAAAAGAAAGTTATAAGTCTTGCTCCAAATATTACAGAGATTATTTATTTTCTTGGACTTGAAAAACATTTGATTGCCAATACAATATACTGCAATTATCCAGAAGAAGCAAAAAAACTCCCAAAAATTGGTGATCTCTGGAATTTCGATGTAGAAAAGATAGTTGAATTCAATCCTGACTTTGTGTTAGCCTCATTTTCAGGCAATTCAAAAACAGGTGTTGAAAGACTCGAAAATCTGGGAATTAAGGTTTATACTCTCAAAGAAGAAACAGTAAATGATATTTTAAGTAATATAGTTTTTGTGGGTTCGCTATACAATATCTCTGCAGAGGAAAAAGTTAAGTCTCTATATTCAAAGATAACTAATTTAAAACTTCAGAACAAAAAAAATAAAGCTTTATTTCTTATTTCTATAAAACCTTATTATTCTGTGTCAACAAACACCTTTATTTCAGATGTTTTAAGAATAGCTGGTTTTGAAAACGTTATAAACTCTAAAGTAAGATATCCACTTCTTACGGAAGAAGAGATAATAAAACTTAAATTTGATTTCTTAATTCTACCTGAAAATCTTAAATCTGAAGAAAAATTTATTAAGGGAAAGATGCTTGATCTTGGTAAAAATCCAAAGATTGTATTTATAAATGAAGATAGAATTTCAAGGCCGGGACCAAGGGTTTTTGATACCATTGTTGAACTATCAAAATTCAATGAAAAAAAGTATTAAACACTTTAATAATTGCATAAAAAATATGAATATTATATAATTAGAAAAGGTTAAAAAATTATGTTAATTGCGTTACTGATAGATAACATAGATTTCTTTGAAGAAAAAGATGATTTTGTAAATATTACTGTAGATAAGCTAACTCCTATAGTCGATAAAATATATTTTCTTGGTGGTAAAAAAGAAGAAAAACTCTCTTTCACTAAATCAAAAGAATTGCTTTCATTTTTAAAAGACAATCATCCAGATACAAATGTTTTAATATTAAATGCATGTTCACCTCTCTTTGATGTAAGTCTTACAAAAGAGATGATAGAAGAACATATTGAATATGTTTTTGATTATACATATCCTGAAAATATACCAGCAGGTCTCTTACCAGAAATATTTGATACAACAATGATAGAATATTTTATCCAGACAATCCCTGATAATTTCCCGCTTTTCAAAAACTCCATAAAGGAATTGATTGAGGGAGAGATAAGCTCGTATGATTGTAATATTTTCATTACAGATACAGAACTCGCAAAGTACAGAATAGATTTTATTCCAGATAATTTGAATAATTTGAACATTATTAAAGAAATTATAAAAAAGCACTCTTCATCCTTAGACATAAAAAAAATCGAAGATATAATAAAAAATGAACCAGAAATTTTAAGAGGACGACCAACTTATTATGAAATAGAACTCACAACAGAAAGGGAAAGAGGGGAAATATTTGCTTCAAATAAATTACAGAGAAGTGGGTTTATTAAGATTAAAGATTTTGAACAAATTATTGAGGAAATTCATAATTTTTCATATAATCCAGTAGTTTCTCTTGGGCTTTATGGAGAGGTATTCTTGCATCCTGATATAAATCAAATTATTGATATTGTTGATAAATATAAAGACATAAATTTTCTTTTTGAAAGTAGAGGATTATATCAAGATATCGAAAAGGTTAAAAAAGCCTTAAGTTTAAACAATGTAAAAGTTATTTTTGATATAAGTTTTATAAATCCAGAAAATTTTAAACTATACAAATCACCGTTGAATGATTTAATCCCTGTCAAAGATTTAAATTTAATTGAAAAAGAGATAAAAAGCCTTGACAATAAAGACAAAATATATATACAATTTACAAGGACAAAAACAAACGAAGAAGAACTATTGAAATTTTATGAAAAATGGAGTGAATTTAAAGACAGAATAATAGTTAAAAAACTTGATACTTTTTGTGGAGTTTTAAATGATAAAAGGGTTGTAGATCTATCTCCAGTGAAGAGATTTTTTTGTTATCATCTTAAAAATGATATGGTCATATTTTTCAATGGAGATGTACCCTTATGCAGAGAGGATTTGAATGGAAATAAGATAATAGGGAATATTTTAAAAGATGGAATTAAAAATTGCTGGGAAAATGGCAAAGAATTTTTCATTTCGCACTTTAATGGTTCTTTCAAACCAGAAGAATTGTGCAAAAATTGTGACGAATGGTGGATTTTTAATTTTTAGGAGAGTTTTATGTACAGAGTGGCATATATAAAGACATACTTTGACAATCTTGTTTTCCCTTATATTGTTCCAGATGATATGGATGTTACACCGGGAAAGATGTACCTTGCCAATACTAAGTTTGGGGAAGATATTGGCCTTGCAATGTCTGAAATAAAGCATATTACTATAGAACAGTTCCCCCTTAAGAAGCCACAACCTCACTATAACGAAGAAATGGATCTTAATGGAAATAATTTTCTTACAAACAGAGAAGAGGCTGGAGATTTAAATGAATTAAAAAAGATAATAAAAGACGAACATAGTGCAGACACTCTTGTAGCAGAAGAAGGAATAGAAAAGAAAATAGAAAATTTTAAAGTTTTGAGATTGGCTACTGATGAAGAAGTAAAAGACTGGACTAAACTTAACGAAAACAAAGAAAAGGCTTTTCAGGACACTTTAAAAATAATTAAAGAAATGAATCTCCCGATGAGGCTTATAAGTGTCTACTTTATGTATCAAAAGAAAAAGGTTATCTTTAACTTCACAGCAGAAAATAGAGTTGACTTCAGGGAACTTGTTAAAAAACTTGCCTCAATATACAAAACAAGAATAGAAATGAGACAGATTGGTGTAAGAGATGCATCCAAAATCATCGAAAGCTATGGAGTTTGTGGTATAAAAACCTGTTGCACAAGATCAAATTGTCACATTAACTCTATTTATCTTAAAATGGCAAAGGATCAGGGATTCCTTGTCAACTCAAGTAAACTTACTGGAGTGTGTGGAAGATTGATTTGTTGCCTTGCTTATGAAGCAGATTTTTATAGCAAGGAGAGAGAAAAATACCCCCCTGTTAATTCTATAATCAGAGATAACGGAAAAACTTATAAGGTTGTTTCTCACAACATCATAACAGAAGATGTATATGGAGAAGATGAAAACAGGCATCTTAAAAAATTCTCTCTTTCAAGGCTAAAAGAAGTTTCAAGAAATGAAAATGGTCCTATATATGAGCATTTAAGCAATTATACAGGAGAATCAAATGCCGTATGACGAATATACGGTAAAAAAAGCAAAAGAAAAAGGCATCTTTGAAGATAATGTATTCGACCCAAAAGTTCTCCAGCTATCTGAAGAAGAAAAAAGAAAGCTCCAATCAGATCTTGAAAAAGTTGCTTCAGGGCTTGAAAATAAATCACATAATTATACTTTAAGAGATACATTTGACAATAAAGAGATAGAAGTAAAGCTATCTTTTTTTGAAAAAATATGGGTTTTTCTACTTTCATTTTTTGGAATAATATCACTTTCAGAATATAAATTAAGAAAATCTCTTCATTCCATCATTAAACAGCTTTCAAAGATAAAGCCACCTATTTTTCTTCCCCACTCAAAGAAACTCACCCCCTTTTTTGCCTTGAGAATTTACAATCTATATACAATGCTTGGAATACTGAGAAAACTTATCAATGAAACTTTAAATTCTGACGAATGGTCAAATCCAAATCAATTAAGAAAAACAGGGCTTGAACTTTTCTTTGAAAAACTATGTATGGTTAATCCAAACATAATAGACGAAAAATTTTCATACCAGAATATCCAGAAAGTCATAAATGAATTCGGAAATATAAAAAATGCATGGGAAGGAATAGAAGAAGCAATTGCAAAACATTTTGAGTCATTCCCTCCTGATGCAATTGAAAACTCGAATCTTCTCTACACAAATTTTATTTATCTGAAACGCCTCGCTGAATATGATTTTATTTCTCTTCTCAGGAGATTTGATCCAGATTTTACTATGAAAAACACCCCCAACTTCACAGAAGTAAGTGGAGAGGCTTTACTTCCTTATCTTGTAGATCTTGAAAGCATATTTATACAAATAGACTTTTCCTTAAATAATCTTGATGTTTTAAAAAAGCTCGTAGAAATAAGAAATTACATAAATCTTGCAAATGAAGAAGAAACTGAAGAAGAAAATATTGAAGAAGAGATCATACAACTACTTACAAACTTAAAAAATATGGCTTATGAGGCAAGTTTTACAAATATTATAAAAATTCTGAAAAAAGACCCTTTATACTCTGCTTCTGTTCTATATACCAGATTTGATCTATTCAAACTTTATTGTGAAACATTTCACAAAAGAATAAAATATATAACTGAGACTTCTTTCAAGGAAAGAAAATCAAAAGAAATAGAAAGTTATGTAAATAAAATCTTCAAAAATATTGAATGGGTTGGAATTTACAACAATGATACATCTGAAAAACTTGAAGCAAGAGGATTCGGTTCTTTTGAATACATATATCAAATAGCAACTATTAATACTTTTCTTACTGACTATTTTAATACCACTATAAAAAGTTTTTTGAGTCTTGTTTTACTGAGTGGTTTTTTTCTGGATAAATTTTTTCAAAAAACCTTATCCGAACTTACTTATGATCTTGAAAAATTTGAAGAAAAATTCAATCATTTTTATGCAGAAATGCAGCGAGAAGGCAATACTGCTAAGAAGATCATTGGTTATCTTGAACGAAGGGATGTAACTTCTGATATAAAAAAAACTGTTGAAAGACTTATTACTGCTATTAACACTGAAGCAAAGGAACTATTTGCAGAGTTTTCAAATTTATTCTTTATTATGGAAGATTGCATTGATAAGTTAAGAAAAGATATAGATCTTCACCCGCCAAAATTTTTAAGAAATATAAGATCAATAGGTGGAAGTAAAAATACAAAAATTCTTACAACACTTATAGAAGATAACGAAAAACTTAAAGAACTAAAAGAAGTTATATCATTTTTAAGAGATTAAAATGGCGGGAAAAGCTATCCTTGTTGGCATAAAATTTCCATTTGACGATAATTTTAACATCAAAAATTCGATGATAGAACTTGCAGAACTATCAAAAACTATTGAACTTGAGATTTTAGATAGTATTATTCAGTCCAGAAGAGAACCAGATCCAAGATACTTCATAGGTTATGGAAAATTGAATGAATTAAAACAATATTTTTCGGATAAGACAGAAACTTACCTTATTTTCAATAACGAAATTTCTCCCATTCAGGCAAGAAATATCGAAAATGAAACCAATTTTAAGGTAATGACAAGAACAGAAGTAATACTGGAAATTTTTTCAAGACATGCCAGAACACAGGTTTCAAAAATGCAGGTTGAACTTGCAAGACTTGAATATAAACTCTCACGAATAGTAGGAAAGGGAAAAGAACTTTCAAGACTCGGCGGAGGAATAGGAACAAGAGGTCCGGGTGAACAAAAACTTGAACTTGAACGAAGAGAAATAAGAAAAAGAATCAAATTATTAAAAGACAGACTTAAAATAGTCGAACAGGAAAAAAACACTCAAAGAAAAAAGAGAATAAAAAATACTTTCAAAATTGCAATAGCCGGCTATACAAATGCTGGCAAATCCTCTTTGTTAAAAAAACTTACAAAGGCAAATGTCTTAATAGAAGACAAACTTTTTGCCACACTCGATACAACCACAAGAAGATTATGGCTCGGTAATGAAATCGATGAAGACATTGTCATAACGGATACTGTTGGATTTATAAAGGACATTCCCCACGAACTAATAGAAAGTTTTAAATCAACCCTTATGGACACTATAAATGCAAATCTCATAATTGAACTTATAGATATCTCAGACCCGGATTTTGAAAACAAAATGCAGATTGTTGAAAACACACTTGAAGAAATTGGTTTTGACAAAGATATATTATTGTGCTTCAATAAAATTGACCTATTGAATGGAGATGAATTAAATATTATAAAAAATAAACACCCAAATTCTATTTATATTTCAGTGAAAACAGGAGAAGGACTTGAAGAATTAAAAAACTATCTTAAAGAATATATATTAAGATTTTCGTTTAAAACCAGTGCTACCAAAACCTTGAGCCCCTCTCTCTGAAGAAGAAAGTTCCAAAACCTCTTCAAACTCCATCTTTTCAAATTTTGATAAAACCATCTGGGCTATTCTATCATGATTATGAATTACAAATGGCTCTTTACCAAGATTCATTAAAATAACTTTAATCTCTCCTCTATAATCAGAATCTATGGTGCCGGGAGAATTAGGAAGTATTATTCCTTTTGTGGCAAGCCCACTTCTTGGCCTTATCTGTATTTCATAACCTTCAGGGATTTCAACGGCAAGCCCTGTCGGAACGAGAACTATATCATTCGGATTAATAACTAATTCTTTATCAATACAGGCATAAATATCAGCTCCAGCAGCACCACTTGAGTGATATTCTGGAAAAATAGCATTATGATTTAATTTTTTTACCGCTATCTTCATTCAGCATTCTCCATAAAAGGCTTTAAAATTGAAACAAATTGCTCATAATTTCTCATTCCTACTATTTTACCCTCAACTTCTCCCTTTTTATTAATGACAAAAGAAGTTGGTATCGCAGAAATTCCCCCATAATTTCTTAAAATATCTTCCGTTAGCATAACAACTGGATAATTCATCTTGTTCTCTTTATAAAACTTTTTTACAACATCAACTCCATCTTGATCTACCGAAACAGCAAAAACAACAAGTTTGTCCTTATAATCATTTTGCAATTTAACAAGATCTGGAATTTCTGCTTTACAGGGAGGGCACCATGTGGCCCAAAAATTAAGTAAAACGACCCTTCCTCTGAAAGAAGAAAGCTCTACTTTATTGCCAAAAATATCTTCTCCAGTTATATTATATGCAGTCATTTTTGCATTTTCTTTTTTTTCCTCTTGCGAATTTTTATCTTTTGTACAGGAAACTAAAGATAAGATAAGCAAGGTAAAAAAGATCAATTTTTTCCAATTCATATTCCACCTCCATATATTAATAAATTATAATATTATAATTCAATAAAAGTCAAGCAAAATCCGAAATAAATTAGCAATTCTATTTGACATAATCATAGATTTGATGTATGCTAAAAAGGGAATTTAAAAATGGAGAAAGGTTATGGGAAAACTATTTGACAGTCTTCCAGATAGTTTTTTAAAAAAAGTCCTTGCAGATGAAAACAGCGAAATAGTTGAACAGCTTCTTACAAATAAAAATAATTATGAAAAAGAGACCGATAAAGACAAAAAGGTAATTTTCAGGGAAAGACTTGCAAGTTCTTTCTGGCAACTTTATTCAGATATTCTTATGAAGTTAAATGAAAATACTCCAAAAGAGAAAAGGTTATTTATCAGATATGGACTTCTTGATTTGAAATATCTTTCAACCGAAGATCAAAAACTTCTTTTATCCCAGCCTTTTGAAGAAAAAGACCCAGAAAGTTGTATTTACTACGTTGATGAGTGGTTTCTTGAAATAAAGAAAGGCAATCTAAAACCAAGTATGACGGACGAACAATCCCCTCGAAAGTCAGAGGCTCAAAAAGACAGTGCATTGCAAACAAAACTTGAAAAATTAGCGGGTATAATTGAAATAGAAAAAAGAAACTATATAAACGCAGCAGAACGAAGGAGAATAGCTGAAGAAGCACTCGTGGCAATAATTAATTCTATAACAACTCACGGAATGGATAGTAGTCTTGGAGCTGCTGATACCTATCAAGAAGATCAGATTAAAAAGATGGAAGAAATAGCTGATACTATAAGAGAGTTAAAAAAATACGACAAAGAAATGTGTGTTGCTAAAAGAGGATATTACGAAAAGTTTGAAGAATATCAAAATCTTGAAAGTGAAATAAATGCCAACTACAAAGACAATAACTCACCAATAAAATACAATGTTGACTCTCGAACTATAGAAAATGAAATAAGCTGTGTTCGTCAGATGGTAAAGATGTGTATCGGTAGGCAGGGTAACCATTTCCCGATAGCCTTCAGTGCCTTCCTCCCAAAAGAAACAAGAAACTATAATTTTAAGCTAACTGCATATCAAAATATTAAAAACATTGAGGAACTTGACCCAACAATTTTTGAGAGAAAATTTCGTCAAAATACACACAGAATTTACCCTAATATATTACTTACTCCGGGTTATGGGAATTATGGAATTTGCTGGGAACCTTATGATAGATATAACAAAGCTACAAGCCGTGGAAGAATTGCTATTCCTATATTTGCAAGAAACCCACGTCTTGCTATAACAGTGGCAATGGGAGATTTCCGCTGGCAGGTAGCAAAAGAAATGGCAGGCTATCACTGGATGGATGAAGGTTTAACAGCAAGATACTATGAATATCTCACCTCAAATAAGATCAAAGGCGATATAAAGATGAGATTTATAAGTGATTATGTTCTCTGGATCACAAAGGAGTCCGAAGGTATACAAAAACTCGAATCTCAGGATTTAAGATATATTTTCTGGCGTTTTGTTCCATTTCCAGACAAACTTAAAGAAGAGTTATCAAAGAGAGGATTTTACTATAACGATCTCTACAAAAAAGAAATGTCTTATAGAATGTCTCAGGGTCTTGAATAAATGTATTTTAATGAGCTTAAAAATATAAGTCTCAAAGAAACCAATCTTTTTACTTTAAGGCAGCTTGCTTTACTTGAAAAATTAGGACTTACAACTGTTTATGACATGATCGATTATTTCCCCTATCGTTATGAGGATAGAAGCACCGTTGAATCTATTGAATCTTCCATTCTACACAAAAAGCCCGTTTGTACTATTGTAAAAGTTGTTGAACATCAGAGTATATTTTTTAAGAACAAAAAGCACCCGAAAATAATAGTTGAAGACTCAAAGATGAGAGCAAGTCTTGTTGGTTTTAATAGAGACTTTTTGTTTAAAACAATGAAAGTGGGTAAAAAATACTGGATTTATGCAGAATTTCAGTTGAAATTTGACGAAATTCAGACTTCTACATTTGATTTTGAAGAGTATATTGAAAATGTCCCACCAAAGAATTTTGGTAAAATTTTCCCAATATATAGCATCACAGAAGGAATAACTGTAAAAGAAATAAGAACTTTAGTTGAAAAAGTTATAAACAAATATATCGATAGTATTGATGATGAATTACCAACCTATATGATAAATGGTCACAAATTAATAACCAAAAAAATGGCTTTAAAATGGATTCACTTTCCAGAAGATATAACTAAAATGAAAAAAGCAAGATGGAGAATAGGTTTTGAAGAACTTTTTGCAATTCAACTGGTAGTTATGTTGAAAAGAAAAAATCTATCGTTAAATACCAAAAATTTTAATTACGATAAGAATGAATTAACTCAAAAATTCATACAAAGTCTTCCCTTTAATTTAACGAAGGCTCAGGAAGAATCTTTAAGAGAAATAATAAAAGATATGAAAGATAAAAAGCCAATGCATAGACTACTTCAGGGAGATGTTGGTAGTGGTAAAACTATAATTGCATTTTTAGCAATGATTTTTGCGGCTGAAAATGGTTATCAAAGTGCTCTTCTTGTGCCAACAGAGGTTCTTGCATTTCAACATTATAACAATTTCAAAAGTTTAGCAAAAAATTTAGACATAAAAATTGGAGTTTTAACAAAAAGTAGTGAAGACAAAGAAGATATCATTTCAGGCCTTAAAAATGGAGAAATAAAAATTGTAATTGGCACCCATGCATTATTACAGGATGATATTGAATTCAAAAATCTTTCACTAATAGTCTTCGATGAACAACATAGATTTGGTGTAGAACAAAGAGTAATAATGGCAAAAAAAGGAAACAATCCTGATATACTTGTGATGACAGCAACTCCAATCCCAAGAACACTTGCTTTAACAATTTATGGAGATCTTGATATATCCATTATAAACGAAATGCCTGCCGGAAGAAAACCAGTAATAACAAAATGGTTTAAGAAAGAAACTGACTACGAAAAACTTATTAAATTCATCTCACAGGAGTTAAGGAAAGGCAGACAGGCATACTTTGTCTATCCCTTAATCGAAGAATCTGAAAAATTGAACACAGAAGATGCAATAAAAAATTACAAAATACTTGAAAAGATATTTTCAGAATTTAAAGTTGGCTTACTTCATGGTAGAATGTCTTCAGAAGAAAAAATGATGGTAATGGAAGAATTCAAGTTGAACAAAATTAATATCCTTGTGTCAACAACTGTTATAGAAGTTGGAATAGATGTAAAAAATGCAACAATAATGGTTATAGAAGGAGCAGAAAGGTTTGGTTTATCACAACTTCACCAACTCAGAGGAAGGGTTGGCAGAGGAGATGAGCAATCATACTGTGCACTTGTCACAAATTGTGAAGAAACAGAAGAAATAAGAAGAAGAATGGAAGTTATATGTAACTATAATGATGGATTTAAAATTGCAGAAGAAGATCTTAAGATGCGAGGTCCCGGAGAAATTTTAGGAATAAAACAATCCGGAATGCCCGAATTAAAGATAGCTGATTTCTTACAGGACGAAAGACTCCTCAAAGTAGCAAGAGAAGATGCTTTAAAAATCATAGAATATGACCCAGAACTCTCTCTTGAAAAACATAGATGTCTAAAAGAAGGAATACTTAAGTATCTACCTATCGACTACTTATATTCTGGATGATATTCTTTTGCTTTTCTTTACCCTTTTGAGATTTTTCCACAAAGATTTTTGTAAGTGAGAGTGGATCAAGCTCTGTATAGTACATAAGGGTTGAAAATGTAGAAGGTGTTGGTGTGAAAATCTGCACCTGTTCTGGAGTTATCTTCAAGTTCTCTTTAATAAATTTTTTCAATTTAATCATATCAGATTCATTACAACCAGGGTGTGCTGCTATAAAATAATAGGTAAGAAATTGATCCTTATCCCTGAGACTATCAAACATTTCTTTAAATTGCTTCACATATTCAGCTTTCATTTTACCCATAAGAGTCAAAACCTTTTGTTCAGAATGCTCTGGAGCAATTTTAAGCTGTCCGCTCGTGTGGTAATGAATTATTTCTTTAAGATATTCTTTTCCGAATTCTTTATCTTCAATTATCAAATCGGGTCTTATACCCGAAGAAACAAAGACTTTCTTTATACCTTCTATCTTTCTTACCTCTTTAAGCAAATTAAGTTGCCTTTTGTGGGAAATTTTGATTTGTGAGCAGATTTTTGGACTTATACATCTTTTGCCCTTACAGGCTCCATCTCTCTTCTTTTTCTCACAATCTATCCCATACATATTTGCTGTTGGTCCGCCAAGATCAGAAATATATCCCTTGAAATCTTTATGTTTTACGATTTTTTTTATTTCATCAATTATTGATTTTTCGCTCCTGCTAACTATATGTTTACCCTGATGTACTGATATTGCACAAAAATTACATTCTCCATAACAACCTCTGTGAGTAGTGAGAGAAAATTTTATGGTATGAATTGCTTTAACCTCTCCTTTCTTTCTGTCAAAAGGATGAACTTCACGTTCAAATGGTAGCCCATATATAAAATCCATCTCTTCAGATGTAAGAAGTCTTTGCGGCGGATTCTGAATAAGATATCTATCAAGAGTTTTCTGAATAAGCCCTCTTCCACTCAGTGGATCATTGTTTTCATAGAAAGTTTTAAACATTTCGATAAATTTAAATTTGTCTACCGAAACTTCTTCAAAAGACGGAAGTTCTATATAACCCTTTTCAACATATTTTGTTTTATCTTTTTCTATAAAACATATTCCTTTTGTGTTTTTATAATCTTCCCCATTTTGAAGTTTCAAAGCAAGTTCTAATGTTGTAATTTCTCCCATTCCATAGACTAAAATGTCTGCTTTTGAGTCAAAAAGAATAGATTTCCTTAAGGCATTATCCATAAAATCATAATGTGCAATTCTTCTCAAACTTGCCTCTACCCCACCTATAACTATTGGCACAGTTTTTTTAAAATGCCTTTTTATAAGATTTGTATAAACTATTGTCGCTCTATCGGGACGCTTAATATTTTCTCCACCGGGAGTAAAATCATCTGATTTTCTTTTTTTGCCTAAGGCTGTATAATTCGCCACCATAGAATCAACGCATCCAGCACTTATACCCCAGAAAAGTTTTGGCTCACCAAGTCTTGTGATATCTACACTCGAATTAATATCCGGCTGAGAAATAATTCCCACCTTAAAACCTTTGGAGATAAGAAAGTTTCCAATTAATGCAACTCCACTATAGTAGCTATCTATATAGGCATCACCACTTACAAGAATAATGTCAAGATACTCCCAGCCAAGTTTTTTCATTTCTTCTTTTGTAGCCGGTAAAAACATTTATCTCTCCCAGCCAATTATGGCAGTTATACTCTTTTCTGGTTTTAAAATTTTAGTTTCTGGATGAATTGTTAAACCAATTTCTTTTGTAGATAACTTATCTAAAATATAAGCATTAAAATCTAAAGAGAGATCTCCATAACCGGGAGAATATCTCATTGTCGGTTTATAGCCAGACAATTTTTTTTCTCTCTCAAGAATATTCTGTATGTAATCTACAAAGCTCTCGATTGCTTCACTACCTATAGCATCAAGAATAACAGCCGCAGTATAATTTTCTTCTTTCAGCCTTTTTTCTACTTCTTTTGTTATCTCTTCTCCTATAGTAGCAGCAATAATAGTTATTTTATTTGAATTTTTTAAAACATCGGATAGTTTCTTTGAAACAATTTCAATATCTTCAAGAAAAACTTTATTATCCTGATTTGACTTTATTATAAATTCATAAGTAATTCCCCTCGGACTTATAAAGCCTTTTGAAGTTTCAATTTCTTTTTTTATAATACTATATATATCTTCTGTGAGAAGAGTTTTTTTTGGATTATAATTCAATCTTTTTATGACATCTTCTTCTTCGGGAAGAATATAAGGTAGCTGAAAGGACCTTTTCATATAACCTCTTAAATTACAAAAGACGATTGACGAACTACATTACAACCAATAGAAATTGCAAGAGGTAATGTCGCAATATGTGAGGGTAGCACCTTAACCTTTAAGTCTATAACTGTCTCACCAAATTTAAGTCCCTGAAAACCTATGGGTAGTGAATTAATTTTTGCTTTAAGATTTTTTGCAATTTCCAATTCTATATCATCCATTGGATTTTCTTCAATTTTGTAAAGAAGAAGTTTTTTTGAGTATAAAAGTGCTTTTTCAAGATTTCCACCAATACAGATGCCTATAATATACGGAGGACAGGCTTTTGCTCCGATAGATTTTATTTCTTCAACTATAATGTCTTCAATTTTTTCTTTTGTGAGAGCTGGAAGAAGTAATTTTGTCCTTGTAGCATTTTCAGAACCGCCACCCTTTATGAGTATGTCAACCTTAAGTTTTTCACCTTCTACAATTTCATAATCTATAAATACCGGCGTGTTTGTTTGTGTATTTTTCTTTGTAATTGGATTGGTAAGAGACTTTCTAAGAAAATTTTTATCATAAAAGTCTTTCACAATCTCTTCTATTTTTTTGTTTATATTAAAGTCTATATAGACTTCTCTACCAACTTCAAGAAAAACCTGCACATACCCAGTATCCTGACAAATTGCCCTTTTTTCTCCTTCTGCAAGTTTAAAATTTTCTATATAGATAGAAACTATTTCTTTTTCTTTACCTGAAAGATTATCACTTAATTTAATTAAATAATCTTTGATATCCTCACGTAAAAAAAAATGTGCCTCATTCAAAGCTGAATAAAACTTCTCGCTAAAATCTGTTTCATAAATTGTTTTCATCTTTAATTTGCGTTTGCACAACTGCTACACTTTGATGAGTCTGAAGACTTTGTATTGCAATAATCAGTTTTATAAAAACCAGAACCTTTGAAAATTATTCCAGCTCCCCCGCCTAACATTTTTTTTGCATTTGAACCACATTCGGGGCATTTTACTTCTGGACTTTCTGTCATTTTATGAAAAACTTCAAAAATGTTATCACATTTCTCACATCTGTAATCATAATTTGGCATATCTTCCTACCTCCACAAGAAGAATTACATATAAAATTTAATTATTTTCAAAAATTAAGTCAAATCACTTTCTTTGATCAAGAGGAATATACTTATGCTCTCCAAGCACATATTTATAAGCTGGTCTTATAATCCTACCCCCAGAAACAATTTCTTCTATAAGGTGAGCAGACCAACCCGCTATCCTTGCTATTGCAAAAATAGGTGTATGTAAATCCTCTTCTATTCCAAGCATATCATATACAAAGCCAGAATAAAAATCTACATTAGCACATATAACCTTTGAACCCTTGAGTTCCTGAAATGTTTTTTTCCCTATTTCCTCGATTTTAGTATATAAATAAAATTCCTCTTCTCTTTTTGACTCCTTAGCAAGTTCCATGGCTTTTGCCTTAAGAAGTTCTGCTCTCGGGTCAGATAAAGAATAAACGGCATGCCCCATTCCGTAGATTAAACCACTTCTATCAAATGCCTCTTTCTTGATAATTTTGGTTATATAATCTTTAATCTGATTTTCATTTGTCCAATCCTTAATATTCTTCTTTGCATCATCCATCATTTCCATCACTTTTGTATTTGCTCCACCATGCTTTGGCCCTTTAAGAGAACCAATAGCAGCGGCTATTGCAGAGTAAGTATCTGTTCCGGTAGAAGAAACAACATGAACTGTAAAAGTAGAGTTGTTTCCACCACCATGTTCTGCATGTAAAACAAGACAAAGATCCAGAATTTCTGCTTCAAGTTTTGAAAAATCCCTCGTTGGCCTTATAAGTGAAAGAAAATTTTCGGCATGTGAATGCTCTCCAGACTGATGGTGAAGATGTAAACTTTTACCCTGATGATAATGTCTCTTCGCATGATATGCATAAGCTACCATAGCAGGAAATCTGGCGATAAGTTTAATACATTGCATCAAAACATTTTCAAGCTCAAGATTATCAGGATCCGGATCATAAGCATACAGTACACTTACCTGTCTTATAAGTAAATTCATAAGATTTTTACCGGGTGACTTGAGAATTATATTTTCTTTAAATCCTTCAGGTAAGTTCCTATAATTATTTAAAAGTTCAATAAAATCAGCAAGTTCCTTTTTATTAGGAAGTTTACCAAACAAAAGAAGAAAAGCTGTCTCTTCAAAGCCATATCTATTTTCACTTTGAAATCCATTCACGAGTTCCTTTATATCTATACCTCTATATCTCAATCTACCTTCTACTGGTTTTGATTCTCCCTCATCTATTATATAACCATGAACATCTCCTATTGTTGTTAATCCAACAAGCACGCCACTACCATCCTCATTTCTGAGTCCTCTTTTTACATTATATTTTAAATATAATTCTGGTTCTATTTTTGCATTGGTTTTTGCTAATTCAACAAGCTGGCTAACTATTTTTCTATTTGTTTCGCTCATAAAACCTCCAATTTTTATGAAATTTAAAAGCTATAAATTATAATATATTGTTATGTTTTTTTCAATCGATATAGAAAAAAAGTTGAAAAATATTATTAATTATGTTATGGTGAAGATGGAGGAATTTTATGAATAACAATATCAAACTTTTAGGTGGCATTGGTTCAATACTTGTAGTTATTGGCTTTATCCCTTCTCTTACTTTTACTATACTGTTAGGAATGATTCTTTTACTTATTGCTTACTATTATGCAGCCAATGAAGTTAACGAAAAAAATATTTTTAAAGAGGCTCTTATAAGTTTTATACTTACCACTGTAAGTGTTTTCTCTATTCTTTTAATTTCAATTTTCATTATTGTCTATTTTGGGATTAAATTATTTGAAATTTTATCTATTGATATGATTGATAATATACAACTTATAAGCTCAATGGGTTTTGGAATTTTCTTTTTAATTATTTCTATATTTGTGTTATGGGTAATATTTATAATCTCAGCTTATAAACTAAAAAAAGCAGATGAATTATTATCTTTAAAAACTGGAGAAAATTTGTTTAAAATTTCTGGGATAATTATCTTCATTGGTTCATTCTTAAATATTATTTTAATTGGAATTATTTTAACAATAGCAGGTTATATAATAAAATCCATCGCTTTCTTTAACCTAAAAGAAAAGGAGGCATAAATGGTTAAATTAGGAGTTTTAGGAATATCAGGACATTTTCTTAAAAGAGTTTTACCTGCCATTAAAGATTCAAATCTTGTTCAAATCAATGCTATTGCTTCAAGAGATAACAACAAGCTAAAAAAATTAACAGGCGAACTTAAAAATATAAAAACTTATAATTCCTACGATGAGCTTCTTAACGATAAGGAAATAGATTTCGTTTACATACCATTGCCGAATCATCTCCACCTCGAATGGATAGAAAAATCAGCAAAAAAAGGCAAGCATATACTCTGCGAAAAACCATTAGGACTTAATTCCACTGAAGTAAAAAAAATAATCAAGATTGCCTCCGAATATAAAGTAAAAATAATGGAGGCATTTATGTATAAATTCCACCCGCAGTGGATAAGAGCAAAGGAACTTATCAAAATAGGTGAAATTGGAAAAGTTTTAGCTATTCATTCTTTTTTTGGATACTTCAATAATGATCCTGAAAATATAAGAAATAAACTTGAGTATGGTGGTGGAGCTATTCTTGATATTGGTTGTTATCCTGTCTCCGTTTCAAGATTTTTATCTGATAGAGAGCCATTGAAAGTGATAAGTTTAATAAATAGAGATAAAAATTTCAAAACTGACATTCTATCCTCAGCTTTACTTGATTTTGGTGATTTTCAAAGCCTCTTCACTGTAAGCACTCAATCAGTAAATGAACAGAAAGTTTATATCTATGGAACTTCAGGAACAATTGAAATTCTTTTGCCATTCAATGCATATACAGATTATCCTGTAAGTATAATTGTAAAAACAGGTCTTGGTGAGAGAAAGATTGATTTTGGGCCAGTTGACCAATACAAACTTGAATTTGAAAGTTTCGCAAAAGCATTGGTGGACAATCAAGAAATGCCATTTTCTCTTGATGATTCTCTTTCAAACCAGAAAGTTCTTGATTCCATTTTTATATCTGAAAAAGAAAATAGCTGGGTTGAAGTTAAATAGCCATAAAAATCCTGAAAAATAAACCAAACAGATAATTTTTATTTCTATACTCAAAAAAACTTGATTCTATATTATTAAAATTAAAATTTTCATAAAATTTGATTGTTTTTATCTTCCAGTTTACATTGTCAAAAATCTCATACGGGGAGGCTATAAGATATTCTACTCCATTATCAATTGAATCTTTCACAACTCCATTTGGATACAAACCAGCTCCACAACAATTTAAAAACAACAAGTTTGCATTTAACTTAAAGTCAAAACTTTTTATCCATTTTCCCCCTATAATTATAAAACCAGTTCTGTCAACAGTTTTGCCATGTGTAGAAATATGAACCAGAGCTGATTCACATATTTCAGATTTATGAAATGAGAAACTTTTTTCATCAAAATAAGTTAATGAAAATTCTTTTCTTTTTTTAAATAATTCAGCAAGTTTATAAACTTCAAACCTTGAATTGCCAGCCTCATCTGAATAAATTAAAGTTATTTTATTTTTGTTCTTATATTGCTTGTAACTTGAATCAATCATATTTATTACATTAAACTCTCTAATAATTTCAAATGGGATAAAAATATTGCCATTCCATATTACTTTCAAAAAAGTTTTCTCAACAGGCAATTCAAGTTTGCTATTTACAAAAAATTTCACCTCATTTTCAAGCATCTTGAAATCATTTTTTGGAAAAATATTGTTACGTATCTTTGTGTTGATTTGATTTCTTATTTCAAGGAAAATTTTTTCTATTTCATTCCATTCACGTATTCCAAAATATTTTTCTTTGAAAAAATTTTTTTCATAAGATGAAATGATAAATCTTATGTATTGATTGTCTTTTTCTTTTACATCGATAAGATACATATTTCCTCAGGGTTTAACAATTATGACATTACAATTCTTGAGATAAGAAAGTGTTTTTCTATTTGATAGAAGTTTTTTTGCGTCCTCATTAAATATAACTATATCAGTATTGAGTTCTCCTTTAATCATTTTTGGCATAGTATAGAAAATTCTTTTACCTGTCCTTGGCGATGAAAAGGCACTTGAAAGAGTTTTTGTATAGAAACAGAGCCCCGTTTTTTTGAAAATTTCATAATCCACTGTTTCAGGACCAAACACAAGATTTCCATCCTCATCATAGATTCGAGGGGCAAGAGAAGGTGAAAAGTCTGGATATGGCGATAAGTCTATAACAAGTGTATCATAATATTCAAGGTCTTTTGAAAGATCAAGATAGTTTGTTGGTTCAACCTTTTTTATATTTTGAAAAAAAATATCCACTATACTTTCTTTGTCAAATAACTTTAATTCAGCACTTCCTTTATACTCATTTTTATCTTTAACAGTTGGATAAAAAACAGTTTTTTCAACAAATTCTGTTATTTGATATCTTTTGTCAGAATAAGCATTGTAATAATCTTTTATATAATAGTTATCTGAAACTTTTACAACTCCAAGTGCCTTTAAAATTTTACCTTTTAAGTTCTCACTTATATCGTTATTTATTTCATTAAACAATCTACCGATATTTTGTGTCCTTGGTGTATAGGGAATACTTGCCTTTATTCTTATTACTCCATCAGTCCAGTCTATTTCGGCGTCAATTGAAGAAATATTCTCTATTAAGTTTTTACTATTTGCTAATTCCTTTGCCGATAAACCACTAAAAAAAATCAATAAGATAAGAAAAAATCTCATTTTTTTTCCTTTTTATTAATTAAATCGACAGGATTCAAAAAATTTTAAATTATCTGCATATTTTCAAGCCTCTTAATCCTCTCTTCAAGAGGTGGATGAGTGGCAAATAAAGAAAGTAAACCACCCTTCTTTCCTGAAATCTTAAGTGTATTTATGGCTTCATTTTCACTGGCAAATTTAACATTATATTCATATACCTTTTGAAGCTCTTTTAAAGCCTCTATCATCTTTTGCTTACCTGCAAGTTTTGCCCCACCTTCATCAGCCTTAAACTCCCTGAGTCTTGAAAAGAAAGCCACAACCATAAGACCCAGAAAACTGAAAACCACCTCAAAAATCTGTATCAATAAATATGTGAGAAAAGGATTCGCAAACCCCCTTTCATCATCTCTATCTCTCGAAAGGAATGCATTAATAGCAAAAGCTAAAATTCTTGCAATGAACATTACAAAAGCATTGATTACACCCTGAATTAAAGTCATAGTAACCATATCACCATTGGCAATATGAGAAATTTCATGCCCTATAACTCCTTCTATTTGTTCTCTGTCCATTCTATTTAAAAGTCCTGTAGAAACAGCCACCAAAGCATTACCTTTTGAAGGTCCTGTTGCAAAAGCATTAATCTCTGGACTTTCATATATACCTACCTCTGGCATTCTTGGAAGACCTGCTCTCTTTGCAAGGTTTTCAACCATTTCATAAAGTTCAGAAAAATGAGGGTCTCCTTTTTGAATCAGCTTAACTCCCATAAATAACTTTGCAGTAAACTTTGACATTGCAAGGGAAATTAAAGCTCCACCCATACCCCATATCAAACAAAAAATCGCAAGTGTTTGTAAATTAATTCCATATGTATAAAGATATTTTGTTATACCAAGAATATTCAATACAAAAGTTATAGTAAAAACCACAAAAATATTGGTAAGTAAAAATAAAAATATCCTCTTAAGCATATCACTCCTCCGTTAATAATATTAACAAAAATTGAATGGTAGGTCAAATTTTTGGACTTTAAGATTTTTTCATCTGTAATAAAGTAAAAAATATTTATTTCTTTTGTCAATACGAAAAAAAGTGTTGTAAGACACTTTGTCACCTTTCTTTTGTAGCCAAAAGAAAGGTGACCCAAAGAAAAGCCTCATTTTCACGGGCAAAGTAGCTCCGATGGTTTGTTTTGTATTCGTTCGC
>JBBFLL010000012.1:0-72289 GCA_037479045.1 Brevinematales bacterium
CCTTTTCTTATGTTTACTATATATGCTTTTTATTATGCTTTTGCGTTTGTATCTGTGGCTATTATTGCTAAAAAATTTCCAGAGTTGAGAATTTTTGCTTTTCCTCTTTCTTTCCTTTCTATGGAAATATTAAGAAGTGTGGGTTTTCATGGTTTTCAATGGAATATTTTAGCCCATTCTCAGTGGAATAATATTTTAGTAATTCAAATGGCTGATCTGGTTGGTGTTCATGGAGTTTCTTTTATTATAATGCTTGTTAATTCTATAATTGCTGAAATTGTTATAAGCTATTTTGAGCATAAGAATTTTTATGAGGTTTTAAAATTAAATAAATTACCATTTTTTTTGTTATTATTGATTGTGTTTTTTACATTAAGTTATGGTTTTTTTTCTCTCAAAAAATATGAAAGAATCATTAAAAACTCTTCTATAGAAAGAGTCGCATTACTTCAACCTAATACACCTTCTCGTTCAGAATGGTGGTCAAAAAGATGGCAATATTATGCAACTTTCTGGAAATTGCATGCTGAAGCAATGCTTAAAGAACCAGAGTTTATAATCTGGTGTGAAACTATGGTAAAAAACTATGTTTGGTACTATCTTGGTAGATATTCTATTGATGAGGAAGTTAATAAGTTTAATATAAGATTTGTAAAAATGCCAGAGGAATTTGGTGTTCCAATTTTGTTGACAAGTCCCGATACTTATGATGGGAAGAAAAACTATAATACTGCTGATTATCTTGAACCCGGACGAAATGGAGTTCAGAGAAATGAAAAAATCCACCTTGTTCCTTTTGGAGAATGGATGCCAGGGTATGATAGTATTCCTATTGTAAAAAAAGTTATGGAAATAGAAGGAGCAGGGTCATTTGTCCCTTCAACAAACTTCAATGTTATACAGGGAAGGAAATCAAGATTCAGAGTGCTTATCTGTTATGAAGATATGTTTCCATCACTTGCAAGGATATTTATAAAAAAGAGAGTTAACTATTTTATAAATGGAACTAATGATGGTTGGGCATATAAACTTGGTTTTAAACATCCAATGTATCAACACCTTGCCGGAGCAATTCTTACTTCTGTATCTGTGAGAAGGCCTATAGCAAGAGCCGCCAACACAGGAATTACTTGCATAATAATGCCTGATGGAAGGATAACTGGAGATATAGGAACTTACAATACAGGATTTTATGTGGGAAATGTTCCATTAATTGATGAGAATATTGAAACTTTTTATGTAAAAATTGGATATCTTTTCCCCTATCTAATTTTTTTATTCTATGTTATAATATATATAGCTTCAATTTTTAAAAGAGGAGAAAAAATTGAATAACTATCTTGAATTTATGCTTTATGAATCAGATGTAGAACCTTTTGGACTTCCTGACGGAGTTGTCTTTTTGGATAGTAATGAGATAGAAAAAATTGAAGAAAAAGAGAGAAAGTTAATTGAAATATTTGAGAAAAAAGGTTATAAGAAGGTTATTCCACCTTCTTTTGAGTATTATGAAACATTTGAGAATGCTGGGGGTAGAGAGGTTGCAAGGCGTTGTTTTTCATTTAAGGACAAAGATGGGAAACTTCTCTCACTCAGATTTGATATGACTACACCCATAGCAAGAATGATAGCACATAAGAATTTTAGTGAAGGTGTGTTGAAGTATTATTACTGTGGAGATGTATTCAGAGAACAACCTTTCCATAAAGGAAAAATGAGGCAATTAAGGCAATGTGGAATAGAGCTTATCGGGGTTAATTCTTTTGAAGCAGACCTTGAGGTTGTAGAAATGTTTGCAAAAAGCCTTGAATGTTTCTCAAAGGAACATACTATAGTGCTTGGGAATGTCAAACCTTATAAAAAACTTATTGAAAAATTAGCTTTGATAGAATCAAAAAAGGAAGCTATAGAGAATATTTTCAATAAAAAAGATTTGCCATCATTAAAAGTTATTCTTGCACAGATAGAAGTAGATGAATTAATTAAGAAGGATTTGTTTGAACTTATTAATTTTACTGGGACTGCGGGTGAATTAAAGGGTAAAACTTCTGTTTTCAGTAGAGATATAAAAGAAGAGATAGAAAACTTTATTGATTTCTGTGGCAAACTTTCAAATTCTATTAAAGAAAAAGTTATAGTTGATTTTTCTATGATTAAAGATTTTTCATACTATTCTTCTTTAACAATGGAAGGATATATTAAAGATTACGGAAGACCAATTGCCAATGGTGGCAGATATGATGAGCTTTTTAAGAGATTTGATAAAGACTTGCCAGCTATAGGTTTTGCAATTGATATAAATTTATAGGGGAGAAAAATGATTTATATTGTAAGTGGGACACAATGGGGAGATGAAGGAAAAGCAAAAGTTATAGATTTTTTTGCTCCAGATTTTGATTATGTGGTTCGCTATCAGGGTGGGGCTAATGCAGGTCATACAGTTTGTTATAATGATAAAAAGATAGTTTTTCACTTGATGCCTTCTGGAATTTTGAGAGAAAATGTAATTACGATTATTGGAAATGGAGTTGTTCTTGAGCTTTCTGAATTGCTTAAAGAGATAGAAATGGTATCGAAGGAAATAAATATAGATGGTAGACTATGGATAAGCAAGAAAGCAAACATAGTTATGCCATATCATAAACTTATGGACAAAGTTAAAGAAGAGGCTTCTGGAAAGGACATAGGAACAACTTTGAGAGGCATAGGTCCATGCTATGTGGATAAAATGGATAGAGTAGGCATAAGGCTTGAAGATTTATATGGTTCTCATGATGTTTTAAGGCAAAAGATAGAAAAGGCTTATTCTGTTAAAAGATTTATCTTTGAAAATTATTATAAACTTACTGATTTGCCAACTCTTGATGAGATGCTTAACGATGTTTTAAGCTATGCAGATAAATTAAAAAAATATGTTGCAGATACTGAAAAAATACTTCATAACGCTCATAAGGAAAGGAAAAATATATTGTTTGAAGGAGCTCAGGGGGCATTACTTGATATTGATTTTGGGACATATCCTTATGTTACTTCTTCAAATACAATTTCTGCTGGTGCTTTAATTGGGAGTGGTATTGGGGCTTTTGACATAGCAAATGTTATAGGTATAACGAAGGCTTATATCACGAGGGTTGGTGGTGGACCTTTTCCTACTGAATTGAAAGATGAAGTTGGAGAATATATTCGTAAACAGGGCAATGAATTTGGCTCAACAACAGGCAGGCCAAGACGATGTGGCTGGTTTGATGCTGTAGCTACAAAGTATGCAGTAGATATAAATGGAGTAAAAGAGATATTTTTGACTAAGATTGATGTTCTTGACGGACTTGAAGAGCTTAAAGTTTGCACAAAATATAGACTTCCAGATGGTTCTATTACTGATTATTTTCCTGGAAGTTCATGTATACTTGAGAAAGTTTCACCAGAGTATTTAAAATTTCCCGGCTGGAAGGAAAAAACATTTGGTGTGAGAACTTATGCAAAACTTCCAGACAATGCAAAAAGGTATATTGAGTTTCTTGAGACTATTCTTGAAAGAAAAATATCTTATATTTCTACAGGTTTTGATAGAGAAGATGTAATAGTGAGGTAGTTATGAAGTTAAAAATTATCATACCTATAATCTTATTGTTTCTTGTTTTTATAGGATACAATTTGTTTAAACCTGTGAAGGCAGACTATTTGAAATTAAAAAGACAGAATTTAGATTACACAATTCTTGCAAATTGTAGTGTGGATTATCCAAAACCTCTTGATATTAAATTTTCTTATGAAGTTGAAGTTTTAAAAATCTATAAAAAAGAAGGCGATAGAATAAAAAAAGGTGATTTAATAATCCAGCTTGATGATACAGATGATAGAAGAAATTTGATCCTTGCTTCAAATAATATAATTTCTCTTCAGAAAAAGATTAAAAACCTTAAAAATGTTGAACTACCGAATCTCAAAGAAAAAGAAAGAGAGGCAGAGCTTTCTTTAAAGCAGGCAAAGATTGAACTTGAGAGAGCAAAGGAGCTTTATGAGGCAGGTGGGATTTCAAAGGCTGAACTTGAAAGAATACAAAATAGTTATGATATAAGACTGTCCCAATACAATCAAATCAAAAATTCTCTTGAGAATTATGAAACTACGGGGGCTATTGCTGAATTACAGACTCAACTTGAAAATGCAAAAATAGACTATGACAACATAAGAAACAAGTTTTTAGAAAAAAGGATTATTTCACCATTTGATGGTAAAATTTTAAAGATAAATGTTCAACCCAATGAAAAAGTGTCCCCCTCTAAAATTGTAGCAACAATTATTGAGATGACAAACTGGCTTCTTGTTATGAATATTGATCAGAGGGAGCTTGCTTTTTTAAAGCCAGAACTGAAGGCAAATGTAAAATTTGATTCTTTTCCAGATGAGGTTTTTCAGGCCTATGTGTCTTATGTCTGCACTCAGATTGATAAAGAAAAAGGAACCTGTGAGGTGAGACTTGAGGTTAAGGATAAAAAGTCGGATATGATAAAGTATGGAATGAGTGGTTATGCTGAGATTTATGCTAAAACTTTTTCTAATGTTATTATTATTCCTAAAAGATTTGTTAATGATAAATCAGTTTATTTGTATAAAGATGGGAAAGCCATTTTATCAAACATAACATTGAGGCCTGTTGGGGAGAATAAGTTTATTACTGAAGATTTGAGTGAGGGTGATATAGTTCTTGATTTGACTAAAGGAAAAGCAAATAAAAAGATAAAACTCAGAACAGAGGTGAAGATTTGAAGCCTTTTGAATGGAAAATAGCATTAAGATTTTTAACAAAGGGAAAATTTCAAACTATCTTGATTGTAGTGGGGATTTCCATTGGCGTTGCTGTTCAATTTTTTCTATCCTCTCTTATTGGTGGACTTCAGAAAAGTTTAATAGAAAGAACAGTTGGCAATACAGCACATATAATTATCTCTCCAGAAAGTGTTATACCAAAAAGTTTTTTGACATCTGAAAATATAGCAACAAAAGAACCAGTTTATAAAAAATCTCTTGAAATAATTAGCTGGCAGAAATATTATGAATTTTTTAAGTCTCAGAATGGTGTAAAAGTTGTGATGCCTGTTGTTAACGGACAGGGTTTTATAGAGAGAGGAGATGCAATATACAGTGTGGGCATAAAAGGGGTTTTGCTTGAAGATGCCTATGTTTTTTATAAAATAGAAAAAAATCTTGTAGAAGGCACACCTCAACTCAGCGGAGAAAATTCCATAATAGGAAAGGATCTTGCCGATAATTTAAAACTTAAAATTGGAGACTCTTTTTATCTCAGAAATGATCTGGGTGAAAGTATAGTTTTAACTGTTGCTGCAATTTTGGATCTTGGTTCATCGTTAGCAAACAATGTAGTTTTTATTTCAAGGGATAGAGCAAGAAGTTTCTTTGGTTTGAATGGTATAACTGGTATTGATATTCAGATTTTCGATGTTTTTAAAGCCAATGATCTTGCAAAAGAGTGGAGAAAGGAATTTTCAAGAATAAAGATTGAATCTTGGCAGGAAAAAAATAAAGAGCTTCTCACAGCCCTTCGTTCTCAGAGTAGTTCTTCTTATATTATTCAATTCTTTGTAGTTTTAAGTATTTCACTCGGTATAGCAAGTGTTCTTGGTATTTCTGCTGTTCAGAAGTCAAGGCAACTTGGCATTCTTAAGGCACTGGGAGTGAATAATGCAAGTTCATTCAATATTTTTCTCATAATGGGTGGAATTTTGGGATTTGTTGGTTCTATAGTTGGAGTTTTTCTGGGATTCTTTCTTGCTTTTGGCTTTATTTATGGGGCAAGAGGTGTGAGTTTTTCTTTAGATATTAATTTATCAAATATTTTGACTCCAGTTATTCTTTCTTTAATTTCGAGTATAGTTGCTTCAGTATTTCCTGCTAATAATGCAAAGAAACTTTCTCCTATTGAGGTTATAAGAAATGGCTGAAATTATAAGGGTTGAAAATCTATACAAAGAATTTGGCACCGAGGTTAAAACAGTCGTTCTTAAAGGTATAAATTTAAGTTTTGAAAAAAATGTTTTTACAGCATTAATTGGTCCATCGGGTTCTGGTAAGACAACATTTCTTAACATTATAAGCCTTCTTGAACCCCCTACAAGTGGTAGTTTAATAATAGATGGGGTTGATTTTTCGACGAAAAATGTGAACGATAGTTCAGATTACAGGAATGAAAACTTTGGATTTGTTTTTCAATTCCATTATTTACTTCCAGAATTTACGGTTTATGAGAATATTTTGATGCCTTTCTGGATAGAGAATGTAAAAATAAGTGATAAAATTGAAAAAAAGATTGAAAATCTTATGAAGGAAATAGATATCTGGAAGATAAAGGATAAATATCCTACACAGATTTCTGGGGGTCAACAGCAAAGAACTTCAATAGCAAGGGCTTTAGTAAAAAATCCGAAAATAATATTTGCTGATGAACCAACAGGAAATCTTGATAAAGAGACTGGTAATGCTGTGCTTAAGATTATGCTTGAGATGTTAAAAGAATATGGAACAACTTTGATAATGGTGACTCACGATAGGGAGATAGCATTGAATGCTGAAAGAGTTGTTGAACTTGTAGATGGAAGGATTTGTAAGTCTTTTATTATCAAAGAAGAAGGGCTTGAGAAAGCAAAAAAGATTCTTGAGGATAGAACCTGCAGGATGGAGTAATTTTTGAGCTGTTCTATCTAAAAATAAAATAAACTTCCTTTAAATTTATATGAAATTTTGTGCCTCTGTTTCAGACATTAATTTTTTAAACCACGAAAATCAGTCGAAAGTCGAAAGTCTTGTGTCGACAATGTCTTTAAAAGACAGCCTTTAAATGGCTAAAGATATTTTATAGAGGTTATTTTTTAGTTCAATATGTTTTGAATCAGAATAAAATGGAGGTTTGGAACAACACAATTATAAAATTTTTTTTTCAAAAAACTTGACATCCCCCCCCCCCCCCCTGATGTATAATAAAAATAATAAAAGTTTGTGTTAATTTTATAGTCAACAAAGTGTATAAAAAGTTAGAAATTGGGGGAGTGATAAATAAAAATGGTGCATATTGGTGTTATAGATAGTGGAGTAAACAGAGAGTTTGTTAAATCTTACCATGTTAATATCGAAAGTGCAGCTATATTTAATATCAATCCATCTAAGTCATGTATTGAAATCATTGAATATGAAAAAGATGATATTGAAAAGTGGAAAAAAGGATTCATAAATCACCTTTCTGATGAAAGTGGTCATGGAACAGCAGTCTTATCAATTTTATATCAAAAATGTCCGAATGTTTACTTTAGCTTAGCAAAAATTCTGGAAAGTGACAACAAGGGTTATTCAATATGTCTTGTTGAAGCACTTAATTGGATGATAGACATTGTAAGGCCCAATTTTATGAATATTAGCCTTGGTACAGATGATGAAAGAATAAAGAAAAAATTGTACAGACTTACAAAAAAGGCTAAAAAAATGGGGATAAATATTTACTCTGCTATAGGTGGAGAAAAAAGCTATCCAGGTGTTTTTGATACTGTTGTAGGTGTATCGAAAGATAAAGTGGTGAAACAAGATATAAAAAAAGTAGAAATGTTTAATTCTAATGAAAAAGTAAAAATTTTTTGGAATGGTAACTGGGAGATTGTGGAAATTGAACCAAGTCTTGCTTGTGCCATGGTTTTGGGGGATACAATTAATCAAAAAGAGGAAAATTAAAATGAAAATTGCGGTATATTCTATTTGCAGAAATGAAGAGAAGAACGTAGAAAGATGGGATAATTCTATTAGAGAAGCGGATGGGATATTTGTTGTAGATACGGGTTCTACAGATAATTCAGTAAATTTGCTTAGAAAGTTTGGTGTGGAGGTAGAAAATTACAAATATTCTTTTTTTAGATTTGATTGGGCAAGAAATCAGGCACTAGAAATGATACCTAGAGATTTTGATGTTTGTGTATCAATTGATTTTGATGAAGTAATGCCTTCAGGATGGACAGAAATAATAAAAGAAAAAATGAAAACTAATGTAAAAAGGCTTTCTTATATTCAAAGGACATTTCACGATGGGGTTTTTATTCAGGATGTTGTAAGAGATTTAATTCATAGAAATAATGGAGAATATAAATGGATGTTTCCGGTGCATGAACTTTTATGGCCAATATCTGGTGATATCAAAAATGATAAGATTGAAGATAGTGGCATAATTGTGAATCATTATAGAACACAAAAAGAAACGAGATATAATTATTTATCTTTGCTTCAAGTTGGAGTTGCAGAGTTTCCGACTCATCCACGTGCATGGCATTATTTGGGCAGGGAATATATGTATTATGGTAGAAAAGAAGAGGCAATTCAAGCATTAAAAATGGGATTAAACTTTCCTGGTTGGAATGTGGAACAAGCCGAATCAATGAGATTTTTGGCATTAATGGTTGATAACGTAGATGAAAAGCTTTCTTGGTTGTATCGTGCTATAAGTTTAGACCCAAATAGAAAAGAACACTGGGTGAATTTAGCAATGATTTATTTTGAGCAAAAAAATTGGTGGGGAGTTGTCTTTGCTATAAATCAAGCCATTTCTATTTCAAAACCTTCTGATTATATTACTTATGAATTTGTCTCGGGTTTTCTTCCATATGATTTAGTAGCTTTTGCATATTACAATCTTGGACTTTATGATATGGCCTACACTATGGGACAAAAAGCGATTGAGTTCCAACCAGATAATGTTGAGCTAAGAAAAAAACTAAGAATGTATAAAAAAAAACAATAAAAATCCCAATATCGGGGAAATAAAAAAGGAGGAAATGTATGTTGGTAAGAGTTGTCAAATATGCACTTGCTAAGTTGGTGAAAAAGAGTGTATGTGGTTACTACACTGGTGGTTCATCGTCTGGTGGTGGTTATTCAAGCATGGGCTGGGGTGGCGGAAGTGGAAGTTATGGAACTGGCTTTTTTGGTGGTTCTTTTCAGAGTGGTGGTTCAATAGGAAGTCCCGGTGTACCAGCAGGAGTTAATCCTGGAGGTTCTCCATTTACAGGTAGTGGTATTATGGGTAATGCTTCTGGAACTGGAAGATAGCATTCCTTAATTTATTATTACAAAATTTGCAGGAACTGCCCAAAAGTATAGTGCATTTTTACACAAAATGAATAAAATGTATTAAGATTTGGTTAATTTTGTAATTTGTTGGCGGAATTTCGAGATCTAACTAAAAAATATGCTTTCAAGGATAACTAAAATAAAGTTTTTTGGTAGTTCCTGCAGAGGATAGATTTAAAAAAATTAATATAGTTAGGAGTAAAACTTCTATTTTAATTCTTGAGAAAGTTTTGTGAAATATTTATAATTAATTACAAATTTATTAGTTAAAGGAGGAAAATTAGATATGAAAAATTTCATAATCTGCTTTTTGCTCGTCTTGAGTTCAAAACTTTTTTCTGCCGTTAACATTTCATCTAACATCTCAATTGGTCCGGACTATCGTGTTGAGCTTGTTGGCATAGTGTTTGCCATTGCAACTTGTGATGATGATTATTTCAAGGAAGAAAGGTATCTTACGGAGGTGAATAAATATTTTACACCTTATAAAAATCACCCTGTTATAAGTTTTATAAGGGAGGTAATTTCCAATAGAATTAAGCTTTACAATCAACCTGAATTTGAATATTGGGCGAAATTAAGTGTTCTTTCAGAAATTTACACTATAATTTTGAACTACTCTGAGGATGAGAAATTATTATTAACAGATAAAAGATATTTCTACGTTAGAATACAGGATGCAAGTGTTATCAATCAAAAAAAATTAATTACTCTTTTAAAAGATTTTATAAAAGTATCAAAATATGAAAATTTCTATTCGAATGTGGCTTTAGTTCACTACAAGCCAAGAATAGACGAAATAACCAACAAAATCGATATTGAAAAGATTGTAGTAAATAATGAAAAATTTTTTGGAGAAAATGCTAAATATACAAGAATAATACTTTCGTATATTATCTATGGTTTCAGTGGTTTAAGTTTATTTTCTATTTCGGATGGTGTGATTGAATATAATTCACCAATCATACTTGTAAAAGAAAAAAGCTTTTATCCACTTTTATCAGAAGAGCTTTTTTACCATGAACTGGCCCATCCATTCTTTAATTTTTCAATGGTTGAAAATTATTACAAATATGTGGATTTGTTCAGGACAAAGATAGGTGAGTATAGCGAAAGTATCAACATAGCTTACGAAATTTTGAGAAACAATTATAATGAAAATACACAAAAGATTTTGTTTAGATACTATTTACTTGATGGATTTATTTCTGTAAAAGAGTTTTATGAATTACTTATGAAATACCAGACTGAAAGAGATAAATATAAGACCTTTAATGAATTTTTTAAAGAGATACCAGAATATTTTGCTAAATTATCTGATAATGATATTGGTTATAAATTAACAGTAGGTACTTCTCTTACAATGAAAATAAGATATAATGAAATGGATTATAAAAAAGGTATTGCCATCTTTAAGGTTTTTTCCGATATAAAATTACTTCAAGAAGGGGATATTATTTTAAATATTAATGGTAGAGATGCAAGGGAAAGATTTGCTTTTCACGAAGAATGGAGTAAGTCAAAAGAGGTTTCGATTGAAGTCTTAAAAAAAGATGGTGAAATAAAGAAAATAAAGTTAAATCCACAGGATGTGGAAATGATATGTTTAAAATATTCTCAAAAACATAATATTTTTCAGGCCTTTTGCGTCATTAAAGATAAAATTTATGGCAACTGGTATAGAACTTTTGATTAAAGATTAAGTTAAAAGATAAAGCTGGTTTTATTAGTAAGTGGTTAGCGTTTGCAAAGGCTCGCAATGACAGATAGTAGGGAGAAGGCAGGCAATGACTGGAAGAGGGTTGTAAACAACAGACTTTTGCAATCTAAGAGGCGAAGGATTCGCCGACAGCAAGCATTGTAGATTTTACCGCCCATAGCGTAGTCTGGCGTAGAAACGCAGGCGAAAACGAGGTGTAAGAACGCCGCCTGTTTGAGCTAGCCATTTGTAAAGGGGAGGAAGGAAATCTTTTTAAATTATAAAGGTTGGTATGTGTATGGAGTTTTCAAATGGCTGGCAAGTTCGGCGTTCCCGAGTTTGAGCCGATGCGTTTAAAGCCAGACGAAGCGTGGCGGCGGGTTTTCTTTCGGTTACCTTTCTTTTGCCCAAACAAAAGAAAGGTAACATAAGCTCTTATTCTTTCTGAACATTCAGAAAGAAAGTAAAATAAGTTTTTGACAACTTTTTATTTAAAAAATTGCCCTTTTAAAGAAAATTCAGGCAAGTTTTAAACTAATTTTATACATTACAATTTGTTATAAGAGCTTTATGAGGTATAATTTCTGAACAGGAAATAAAATAAAAAGGAGATTAAAAATGAAAGTTTTAAAACTATTCTCAGTATTATTAGTTTTTGTTCTTTTAACTTATGGTTGCAAAGGAAGAGTGAAAAGCAAGAATTTCATTATTGAGTATGATGCTATAGGTAAGTATAACAACTATAAGGAATGCCTTGCATACCTTGAAAAGAATTATCCTTCTATCACAAATTTTTTTGAAATTAACAAAATGGATAAAGTCAGAATAATTGTTTATGATAGCAAGGAAAAATTTATTAAAAAATCAAAGGCTCCAGATTGGGCCATTGCTGCCTGCATGGATAAAAAAACTGTGCTAACTTATTTGCCTTTTTATAATCCTAAAATTGGAAAAAGTTATTTAAATTACGATATGCTTCTTCATGAGTTTGTTCACTGTGCTATAAGATATAAGTTTCCTACAAACAGAATTCCTGTATGGATTGATGAATCAATGGCTCAGTATTTCTCAAAGACCTATCTCAATCCTACGTCTCTTGGATATATAAAGGAAGGAGATTATCCAACCTTTTTTGAAATTGAATCTTACTCAGGACAAAAAGTATATCAGGTCGGATATGTTTTAGCAGAGTTTATTTTAAAAAAACTTGGCAAGGATAAGATGTTCAAAATTATTGAATGCGATGGCAATATAAAGAAAGCTCTGAACTTAACCACTGTAGAGCTTGAAGAGGAATGGCATAAGTATTTAAAGGAATATATAAGTAATAGTGTAAGTCTATGAAATGTCAGAATTATCAGTCAATAGATTTCTTTTATAACTTCATAAAAATAATAACTCATGGCATTCCAGATGGTAAGGTTGAAAAACTCAATTATCAATCATCACTTGACATTTTTTAACTTATAACATATCATAGATTTATGCAAAGAGAGGATATTTTAAAGATTTCAAAAGAGATAATAACAGAAGAACTGGAAAAAGCTGGATATAATGTTTTAGAAATAATTCTTTTCGGTAGCCGTGCACGTGGTGATGAAAGTCCAGATAGTGATTGGGATTTTTATGTTGTTGTGGATAAAGATATTGATTTTAAGTCTAAAAAGAACATAATTGTTTCAATAAGAAGAAAAATGGCTTTAAATAAAATCCCAAATGATATTTTAATCCAGTCTAAAAATGAATCAGAAAAAAGAAAGATTAATCCGGGATATGTTTCTTACAATGTATTTAAAGAGGGAATGAGAATATAATGGAAGAAATAGTAAAAAAGTGGATTACTAAAGCAGAAAACGATCTTAATAGTGCTAAAAATTTAATTGAAACAAAAAAACCAATCACTGATTCAATCTGTTTTCATTCTCAACAATGTGTGGAAAAATACTTAAAAGCATTTCTTACTTTCCATCATAAACCTTTCAGAAAAACTCATGACATTGCAGAGTTAATAGAAAATTGTAAAGAAATAGACCCTGAGTTTGAAAACCTTTATGATATAAATATAGATAATCTGACAATATATGCCGTCGAACTTCGTTATCCAGATGACTTTTATATCCCTACTTTGCAAGAAGCCAAAGAGGCCCTTGAAATGGCAGAAAAAACAAGGGAATTTGTACTTGAAAAGCTTGCAAAGCTGGGATACTCAGAAAAGTAGGAGAAAATCACTATTTTTTTACTATTATTGAGATATTTTAACATAGGAGGAGGAGAGGAGATTTAAATATGTCTCTTTTATGGCCAGAAGATAAAAAAGAATTCATAAAAATAGACGAATCAGTTTTTGATGATCTCGAACTTGAAAAAATCATAACTGAAATATCAAAAAACCATTATGAAAGAAACCTTGTAAGAGAATTTTTTACCCTTCTTCCTGTTGATGAGAGAGTTATTAAATACAGACAGGAGATTTTAGATGATCTTTCAAACTCAGAAAAGTTGACCTTTGAACTTGAAGATCTCCTTACTGATTTTGAAACTATAACTACAAAAAATATTTACAGAAATGAAGATGCCTTTTACGAATTTGTAGATAATGTTTGTGAACTCGAAAGTTTTACAAAAGTTATAAAACGTCTCAAAAAGATATTTTCTGAAAACAAAATTAACTCTGAAGGACTTAAAAAATTAAAAAGCAAAATAGAAGAAATATCACTCTCAGAAGAATTCAAAAATCTTGAGTCTGAAATATTTAATATTGCAGATAAAATGAGAGGAGTAAAGAGTATAGCTATAGGAATAAATCTTGATAATAAAATGCGTCCGGCAGAGGCGGCCCTTATTGCTGTAAACAAGGAAAAATATATCGATCCATCTCAATTTTTCCTTGGGAAACTTTTTTCAAACAAAAGTGAAAAACCGCTTGTTTCTATAGCCAAGCTTCATACACCGCCACTGAAGGAAGGATATGGAGGAGTTAAACTTGACCCTGACATTTATGGTTATGCAATAGAGCCAATCTTACTTCCGTTGTTTAATGATCTTCATAAGATTACTGAAAAAATATATAACAAATTAAGTAAAAGTTTAAAAAATTATAAGATTGACACTTCATTTTTAAAAAGTTTATATTCCGAGCTTGTTATTTATTTGAGGATTGCAAGATTTATTAAGAAATATAGAGAAAGCGGACTTAATTTTACAAAACCAGAAATTATGGATAAAGGTAAGAAAATTATCGAAGTAAAAGATTCTTACAATATAAATCTTGCAATAAATATGTATTACAAGAAAAGCCTTGATGAACTTGTCTTCAATGACATTCAGATTAATCAGGAGGAGGGAATAATAATATTAACAGGGCCCAATCAGGGAGGAAAAACAGTTTACACACAGAGTATTGGTATTGTTCAGATATTTTTTCAACTTGGGATGTTTGTCCCCGGAAGTGAGGCAAGATTGAGCCCTGTTGATGGCATTTTTACACATTTTCAAAAAGAGGAAAATATTAACACAGGAACCGGTAGATTCGGCGATGAGGCTATCAGAATTAGAGAGATATTTGAAAGGGCCTCAGAAAATACTTTGATACTTATGAATGAGCCTTTTTCAAGCACAAATCCATCGGAGAGTATTTACTTACTGAAAGAAGTTTTAAAGGCTTTTGCAATGTTTGGAGCAAGAGTGGTGGTTGCCACTCATTTTCACGAGATTGCAGAAAACATTGAAGATATACGAGGCAAAACAATAGCTGTAAGCTATATTGCTACTGTTAAGAAAGAAAATGAAGATTTCCACAAAAGATTATATAAGGTTGTAAAATCAAAACCTGAAGGTAAAAGCTATGCAATCGAACTTGCAAAAAAGTATGGACTTGATTTTGAGGAACTGAAAAATATTATAAGTAAAAATAACAGAAAAGATTAAAAATTATTGAAAACAATACAATTTTTTATTTTGATAATTGAAAGAAGAGGTGGCAAAATGAAATACTTTGCATACGGTTCAAATATGGATCCTGAAAGAATGAAGGAAAGAAATGTTAATTTTACTTTGCGAACACTTGCAGTTTTAGAAGGATGGGAAATAACCTTTAATAAGACATCCTCAAGAAATCCTAAAGAAGGATATGCAAATATCACAAGGAAAGAAGGTAAAACTGTTGAAGGTGTTTTATACGAAATAAATGAGTCAGATTTAAAAATACTTGACAAATATGAAGGCTATCCAGATCATTACGAAAGAAAAACAGTTAAAGTAAAGTTGAAAAATGGAGAATTAATAGAAGCTTACACTTATATAGCTAATCCCAAAAAAGTTAAAAAAGGACTAAAACCAAGCAGGGAATATCTTGAACATCTTTTAAAAGGACATGATTTGTTAAGTGAAAAATATTGCAAAAATCTTGAAGAAGTAGAAACTATTGACTGATAACTAAGTATTGAAAAATAATCTTTCCATTTCAAATTTTATATAATTTGGCTTTAACAGAAACTCAATTTTGCTGGAATAGTAAAAACTTTTGAAATATAAGATGAACATTCAAGATTTGTATATTTTATGAAATCATTCACTTATTGAACTCAAACCATGCCAAAATATAACTCCCCTCTCTTTTTTTTTGACAAAACTCGCCCAACCTGTTAAAATAATTCTATCGGGTGGAAGGAATTCCTTAATAAGGAAGCACGGTGAAAATCCGTCACAGCCCCCGCTACTGTGAGGCAGACGAAAGCCCAAAAAGCCACTGGGAAACCGGGAAGGCGGGTGAGTAGGATGAAGCCAAGTCAGGAGACTTGCCCGAAATAATCGAACGGAGGGTTCATTATGTCACGTCGAAAATATTAGCTTTTCTCTTGATTCAAGCAAGTGTTCTATCCATATTTATTTTTTTATGAAAGAAATATTTTTTAAAATCAGTAGTTTTAGGTTTATATGAATTTTAAGAAAAATTTTTCTTTCTAAATAGGAAAATAGGTTGAGTGCTTAATTTTTTGTGGATTTTTATATCCTGTCGGTAGGCTACTTTAAGAAAAAGGAAAATTTTCAGTAATTACCTACCCGGCTGGGGTATGTGGCTGTCGATGAGATTGTTTCGCCTTTTTGCAAAGGCTCGCAATGACATATAGTAAAAAGCAGACTATCAATGAATTGAAAAGAATTGTAAAAAATGGACTTTTGCAATCTAAGAGGCGAAGGAATTGCCGTCTGCAAGCATTGTTGCTGTTACTATTGAGGAGATTAAATTTCCGCCCATAGCGGAGCAAATCGTAGCAATGCCTGCGAAGGCGAGGTATAAGAGCGGTGTTGTTTGAACCCTCACCTTGTAAGTATAAACAAGGATTTTAGATAAAAATTACAAAATAAAATGAAGTATTAAAAAGCTTTCAAGGTGAGGGTGAGTTCCCCGCTCCCGAAGCCTGAGCAGTAGCATTGCAAGATTTGCGAAGCGTGGGCGGCGGGTTTTCTTTCGGTTACCTTTCTTTTGCCCGAACAAAAGAAAGGTAACAAAGGGTTTTTAACAACTTTTTATAAAAAAGTCGAATTTTATATCTTCAGGAGGCATTATGAAAACAACAATTATTGGTTTTCCAAGAATTGGAATTAAAAGAGAGCTTAAATTCTCGATTGAAAAATTTCTGAAAGGCGATTTGAGAGAATCAGAGCTTCAAAATTTTGTCGAAAACCACATCAACTCTCAGTTTGAAATTTTAAAATCAAACAGGCTTGATTTCATTCCAGTCAATGATTTTTCTCTTTACGACAATATGCTTGATATGGCTTTTCTTCTTGGTGCAATTGAAAAAGAATATCTTGATAACAATCTTTCAACACTTCAGAAATACTTTGCTGTTGCAAAAGGTTTTCAAAATGAACACTATGACCTTAAGGCTTATGAAATGAAAAAATGGTTTGATACAAACTATCACTACATTGTCCCAAAACTCTCAAAAAATCTTGATTACAAAGTAAATTTTGAATTTCTTGATGAAAAAATAAAAATTGCAAAGAATTCCCTTTCAACTTTCAGGCTTGAATTGATTGGACCTTTTACATTTCTCAAACTTTCAAAGGCAAAAGAAGGAACAACCTTTCAATTTCTTGAAAAAATTACAACCAATTATTTAAAAATAATTGAACACTTGAAAGAAAAAAATATTGAATACATTTCCTTTGAAGAACCATCGCTTTGCACAGAATTAACTAAGGCAGATGTCGAAATATTTTCAGAAATATACAGATCTCTCCTCAAAGAAAAAGGTAATATGAAAGTAATTTTGCAGACATATTTTGGAGATGTAAGGGAAACCTACAAAGAACTCATAAATCTTGACTTTGATGTTATTGGTCTGGATTTCGTGGCTGGGGAGAAAAACTTTTCTTTAATTGAAAAATACGGTTTTGATAATAATAAAATTCTCTCGGCTGGAATAATAAATGGTAGAAATATATGGAAAGCAAATTATAACGTTGTGTTTGACAAAATAAACGCAATTCTTGAAAAGGTCGATTTCAATAAACTATGGCTTTCAAGCTCCTGCTCACTCCTTCACGTCCCTTATACAACACAAAATGAAACAAAATTTCCAGTTGAAATAAAAGAAAGGCTTTCTTTTGCAATTGAAAAATTGTCTGAACTCAATGATATAAAAACATTGATTGAACTAACAAACCCGACTGAAAATGACATTTTTAAGAAGAATCAAGAAATTTTCTCAAAGGAAAAAAGTTATATAATTCCAGAACTTAAGGACAAAATAAACTCGCTTAAAGACAGTGATTTCAAGAGAAGTTTACCTCGCAAAGAAAGGATTGATCTCCAGAGAAAAAATTTAAAACTGCCCATGCTTCCGACAACAACAATAGGATCATTCCCTCAAACTGAAGATTTGAGAAGAGAAAGAAAATTATTCAAAGATGGACAAATAAGTCTCAATGAATATGAAAACTTCATAAGAGAAAAAATAAAAGAAACCATAAAAAAACAGGAAGAAATTGGAATTGACGTGCTGGTTCATGGTGAATATGAAAGAAATGATATGGTCGAATACTTTGCAGAATTTCTCACCGGCATTATTACAACAGAAAACGGCTGGGTCCAGTCTTATGGCACAAGAGCAACAAAACCACCAATAATCTTTGGTGATATTAAGAAAAAAGAATCAATGACAGTTAAGTGGATAAGTTATGCACAATCACTCACAGATAAACCGGTAAAAGCTATACTTACAGGTCCTGCAACAATAATTAATTGGTCATTCTCAAGAGAAGATATCCCGCTAAAAGAAGTAGCTTTCCAGATAGCTTTAGCTTTAAGGGAAGAAATTAAAGAATTAATGGAGAAAAACATTAAAATCATTCAGGTTGATGAGGCTGCTTTCAGAGAAAAATTCCCCCTTCGCAAATCAGAGCTTAAAAACTATCTTGACTGGGTTATCTCTGCTTTCAAATTGGCTACTTCTCACATTAAACCAGAAGTTCAGTTGCACACACATATGTGCTACAGTGAATTCAGTGATACTATAAACTTTATTGAAGAAATGGATGCCGACGTCCTTACAATAGAAGCGGCAAAGTCAGACCTTGCTATCCTTGAGGCAGTAAGAAATTACTCAAAATCAAGAGAGATAGGTCCCGGTGTTTACGATATTCATTCCCCACGAATTCCGAAGGAAGAAGAGTTGAAAGTTATAATAAAAGAAATGCTACAATATATACCGAAAGAAAATTTATGGATAAATCCAGACTGTGGACTTAAAACAAGGAAACCAGAAGAGGTCTGGCCATCACTCAAGAATATGGTTGAAGCTGCAAAGAGTTTGAGATAAAAAAGCCGCCTTTAAGGGCGGCTTTTTTACATTTGAGAAATTTTCTTCAATTGATTGAAAATTTTTTCAAATTCTTCTGTTGAAAAATAATGTATTTCTATCTTTCCCTTTTTATTATTACCTTTTATTTCAACTTTAGCGCCAACACTTCTTATCAACTCTTCTTCAAAACTTTTAAATATATAATTTGTATCATTAGATAATGTTTCACGTGAAACATTATCTTTTTTTATGGAAAAATCTTTTACTGCTTTTTCAGTTTCTCTTACAGAGAGGGAATTTTCAATTATATAATCTGTGAAAGCAATCATTTTATCAATATCCTCAAGGCTTAATATAACTCTTGCGTGTCCTTCTGAAATTTCTCCATTCACAATCTTTTCTCTGACATATTCTGGCAACTTTAATAATCTTAAGGTATTTGTTATTGTTGCTCTGTTTTTACCGATTTTTTGAGCCAATTCATCTTGAGTAATTGAAAGTTTTTCCAAAATTTCCTTGTATGCCAAGGCCTCTTCAATCGGATTTAAATTTTCTCTCTGGATATTTTCTATAAGAGCTATTTCAAGTCTTTCGGCTTCACTGCAGTCTCTTAAAATTACTGGCACTTCAGTTAAACCAGCAATTTTCGCCGCTCTCCATCGTCTTTCACCAGCAATTAATTCGTAAGTTCCATCTCCAAGCTCACTTACAATTATTGGCTGGATAATGCCATTAGATTTGATTGACTCGGCAAGCTCTTTTAAGGCTTCTTCATCAAAATTTTTTCTTGGTTGATATCTATTAGGGATTATTTTTTCAATTGATACGGTTAATGTTTTCTTATTTTCTATTTCATCAGCTATATTTTCATCCATCAAAGCCAGCATTCCCTTTCCTAATGCCTGTTTCATTTTAAGCCTCCATTTTTCTCAAGAAATTCTCTGCCAAATTTTTCGTAAGCCTCTGCTCCCGGACTTCTCGAATCATATTCAAAAATATCTACACCGTGGCTTGGAGCCTCTGACAACCTGACATTTCTTGGTATATAAGTATCATACAATTTTTCTTTGAAGTAGGATTTTACTTCTTCTACAACCTGTTTTGAAAGGTTTGTTCTGGTGTCATACATTGTAATCAAAACCCCTTCTATGCTTAATTCTTTATTTGGGGAACTTTTTATCAATTTTATAGCTTTTAATAATTGGGCAAGTCCTTCCATCGCATAAAATTCAGCCTGCATAGGTATTAAAACTGAATCAGCAGCAACAAGTCCATTTATTGTAAACAAGCCAAGAGAAGGTGGTGTGTCTATTATTATAAAATCAAACTGATTTTTTATAGTTGAAATAGCTTCTTTTAAGATAAATTCTTTTTTCGGGAAATTAAGAAGCTCAGCCTGTGCACCAGCAAGATCAAGATTTGATGGAACAAGGTAAAAATTTTCATATTTTGTTTTTATAATAACATCTTGAATTGTTTTTTTGCCTATCAAAACTTCATAAATACTCGATTCGGTTCTTGTCTTTAAATCTACTCCGAGACCGCTACAAGAATTCCCTTGAGGGTCAATATCAATGAGTAAAGTTTTTTTATTATTTCTTGCAAGAAAGCCACAAAGATTTACAGCCGTTGTTGTTTTACCTACGCCACCTTTCTGATTTGCAATTACGACAGTTTTTCCCATTTTCTCCTCCATTTTAATTTGTGTTTTATTATAAAATAAAAATTAATTAAGAGCAAAAATTTATTGTCTTATTAAGATTTTATTCTGCAAAATTTCAATCTTATAAAATTAAAAAAAATTGAGATTTTTATTTTATTGAAATATAATAAATTAAGAAGTGATTGTATGAAAAAATTGTTTTTTTATTTGTTGAGTTTATTTTTCTTTAATTCAATTGTTTTCTCTTGGGGTAATTATCCTAATTCCGCTATTGGAATTAAAGCTGGGTATTGTTCTTATAGTTTAAGCCTTTACGGGAAAAAAGATTATTTTTTTGATATTATTACCGTGAATTTGAATGCAAATATGAATTCAGAAAAGTGGTATGTGGGAGGTTTTCTGTATTTAAAATATTTAATTATAGATTTTAGTTATAGTAGATTTTACAAAATGGGATTATCTTATAAAATATCAACACCTCTTTCTGAGATCAATTCAAGTTTCTCCTCTCCTGGATTTAGCGGATATGATCTTAATTGTTCTTTGAAACTCGTTTTGCCTGTAGATCCAATTAAAATTGGAATAGGTATAACAGGAACATTAATCAAATTGGATAGTTTTACTCTGGTTTGCAATAATCAGACCAACAAGTATGACTATATTGTGTATGATAATATTACTAATAAACAAGTGCAAGATTATATTTCTCAAAATTATTTATATGACTTGTTTTTTAATGTTTACTTTGCATATTATTTACCAATAAATAAAGTTTGGGGGCTTGTTATTGATGTTAATATGGATGTAGATTATGCAATCTCTTCTTTGATTGAAAAAGAACTTGAAAAAACTGAAGCAAAAGAAATTTTTGACAAAATGAGTGCTGGATTTTTTAAGTTTGAAGTTGGCTTGGGATTGTATTTCAGGATAAATTAATATCTTACATTAAATTCAACACTATAAAACAAACTATCAAAACCTATCATTCCAACTCCTGTTAAGTCCTTCCTTAAATAGCGAATATTAAATAAAAGATTTACATTCTGGTACAAATTTCTCTGGTAAGAAAACATAACCAACATAGCCTCATTCATAAGGTTGTCAAGATATGAAAGATAAAAGCTGTCTATAATTGTAGGGGTAAAGACAAGTTGTGCCATAAGATAATGTTTTGAAATAAAAGGATAAACAGGGGAGTTTATAAGTTCAAAAAGAGTTAAGTCGTTGGTTTCAAATGAATGATAATAGTATTCCATACGGATAATAAACTTATCAAGAAAGGAGTAATCCATTCCAACCATTGCATTCCAGAAAGTGTTGGTTTCATTTTTGCAGTGGTAAACAAATTCTCCATACAAACCTACGAACAGGTCTCCTTTGAAAGATAAACCACCCGAGATGTAATCGTACTTTCCCCTGTAAAAGCTGGCAAAGGAAATGTCCCAGCCATATAGATTAAAGCCAAGCCTGCCTGCCACATCAGAATTTGTAAAGTCAGATGTTGGCAAGGTCAGGACCTCAAGGTAGCCAAGATCAGAAAGTTGAAATTTTATTCTTAAACCGTCTACACCAAGTCTTGTAAAGTTTACATCTGTAAAATCGATAGAAGAAAAAGGGTTAAGTGGAGAAAAAACAAATCCCTCTCCAAATTTAATAAGTTGCCGTCCAATATAGAAGTCAAAAAAGTCAGCTTTAAGGACAAGATATAGCTTTCTTATGTCCATCGTAAGTATAGCTTCTTCGCCAATTTTAACCCCATTTGACTGTGTAGAATAAAGACAGGCATAAAGTCCGTAAAGCACATTAAAATCAACACTTCCGTCAATTTTGGCGAGCCCAGTGTCGTTATTGACAAAATTAAGCCTTAAAGTAGATTTACCAGCGTATGATGTGTTGCTTATGGCATCGTTTGAGATAATGTGAACAATTCCAGCCCCAGACTGAAAGTAGCCTGAAAGAGAAAGGCCGGGTTCTTCGGAATATAAAAAATTTGTAATAACAATAAAAGAAAATATTAAAACTTTCTTCATTTTTTCTCCATATTAAAAAATTCTGAATTTTATATACTAAACCTTCTGCTTTCTTTATCCATTCTTCAATTTTTTTTATTTATATAAAGTCAAATGCGATAGAAATTATATTGTCTCTTAGTAAGAAATAGTTCAACTTAGGTTTAATATATTTTTGTCAACAAAAATCAATTTTAATACTCCCAATTTGGCGCAATATCATCTAATGGTAAAACAACGATTTTTTCAGTAAGGTTATACCTTTGTTTGCCCGGATAAATAATCCAGAGTTTTTCAAGATTTAAATCTTTAATTGCCGTTTCCATGGATTTCGTTAGCTTAGGGGCATCGGCAAATTTAAATTCACATCCCCATTTCTTACCATTGTGTATCCATAAAAGATCAAGTTCAGCACCACTGTGAACACTATAAAAAAACAATTCCTCATCTCTCTTTCCAAGAGATTTAGCAACAATATCTAATGCAAAACCTTCCCAGGATGCTCCGACCTTTGGATGAGAATAAAGAGTGTTTCTATCTTCAATTGAAAGTAAAGAGTGAAGTATGCCACTATCTCTGATATAAATCTTTGGCCTTTTTACAAGTCTTTTACCTATGTTTTCATACCAGGGCATTAAGATCCTTAAAACAAAGGTTCCTTCAAGAATTTCAAGATAATGCCTGATAGTGGTATCAGAAACCCCAAAAGAACGAGCAATCTCTGAAAAATTTACTATATTGCCATGGTAGAAAGCAATCATAACCCAGAACCTATATAAGGTATATGAGGGAATTCTTATACCTAGTTGAGGGATATCCCTTTCAAGAAAAGTTCTGATATAATCTTTTCTCCATTCATTACTGATTCTATCGTTTTCAGCAAGTAGTGAAGGAGGCAATCCACCTCTGAAGTGGAAGTTTTTGTATTGTTCTTCTGAAAGATCTTCTTTTCTGAAACCTGTGAGGATATAGTATGAAATTCTACCTGCAAGACTTTCAGAACTCAATTTTATTAAATCTTTTGAAGCACTGCCCAGTATCAAAAAGCGACTTTCTTGATTATTATCACAGTAATAACGTAATACTGGAAATAGATCTGGTTTTCGTTGTATCTCATCAATTACAATTAAACCTTTTACACCTGAAAATTGTAATATTGGATTTTCGAGAGCGATTAGATCTACTGGATTTTCAAGATCAAATATTTTGGCTGGATTTAACATTCTTGCAATGGTCATTTTTCCAGATTGTCTTGGTCCTATTATTGCTGTAATTTGATAATTCTTAATTCTTGATTTAATTTCTGCTATGTCATATTTTCTTTCTATAAGCATATTTCATCCTTGAAATTTCAGTGATAAAGTTTGAAATTTCAAAAATATTATATAATGTTATATATTTTTTGTAAATACATTTTGTAATTTTTTTAAGGAAGAATGCTTCGTCACTATTACTCCTCGCAATGACAAAGTGTGGTATTATTTTACCTCTCCAGATATCTTCTTGTAAAATAGCTTTTTGGAATTTCAACATCGAAATTAGCCTCTTCTATCACCACTATAGTTTTTGTGTCAGTTTTGAGTTTATCTGATACTATGCTTTTAGTTGGATAAGCCCTATTTTTATAAAATTTTATATCGCTTGACTCAAAAACTTTGAGTATTTTATCGCTTATAGCATACATTTCTTCTCTTAAAGGCACAAAATATTCTTTATCGACCCACATCTTTCGCTTGAAATAGTTTACTTCTTTAACCTTTGCTGTAAGTACTACAATATAGCAATCTCTCTCATTATATTTTTCTTCACCCGCAAGCTCAATATTGTATTTTTCATAAATCTCGTCAGACTCAAGTGCATCTTCATAAGATATATCACTACCCATCATGCCTTGCTTGAGCAAATGTCCTGAAATGAGAAATGTATTATTCTCTTCCGAATCATAAACCCACATCTGCTTTCCAATCTTAAGGTAACGAGTATGCTTATCTTCCTTGTTTAAGAATTCTACGTATGAATTCTTGCTTCCTTCTGTCCATGATTTGAATCTTTTTATTCTCACGGGTTGATTTGGCAGATGTATTTCCATCCTCATTGTCATAACTGCGGTTTTGAAATTCAAATTGCTATCGACTTTACGTAATATTTCTTCACCTGTTATGGCAAAAAGATTTGTAGTAAGAAAAACTATTGCTAAAGCAAAATATTTTATATTCATAATGCCTCCTGCTTTCTTCTGAACATATTGCGAAGATCTGGTAGGCGGTGTGTAGAGAAACACGGCCGTGTACCTCTACACACCGCCTACCAGATCAAATTTACCTAAACACTTCTTATCGCATCCACAGCTTTCATCTTTGCAGCATGTCTTGATGGTATTATAGAGACAATTGCAGACACAAAGATTCCTAACACCATTGAGCTTATGATACTACCTATAGTTATAGACCATCTTATAACATTATCCACGGGAAAATTTAAACTCCCCATTGAAGATGTAAAGTCAATGCCAAAGATAGAAAGCGGTATATTTATTAAAGTTCCCAGTATAACTCCAGCAACACTTCCAATTCCTCCAAGTATAATTCCCTCTGCAGTGAAAAGAAATAGAATTTCCCTTTTTTTCATACCCATTGATTTAAGTATTCCAATCTCTCTTTTTCTTTCAAGAACAATCATCATCATTATGTTTGTTATAATGAATGCCCCAAGAAAAGCAATTGTAAAATAGAGAAAATTATATATCTTCAGTGCCTGATCCATCATTGCAAGAAATCCACTGGATTCTCTCCAATCCGCCGAAGTTAAGTATTTATATTCATCCTTCTCTTTAAGCAGGGATTTAATCTTTTTACTCAAAGGAATGGCTTCTTTATGATTTTTAAGCATTATTAAAATCTCCTGAACACCTCCATCAGTTTTAAGAATTTTTTTTGCATCTTCAATGTTTACCATAAATAGATTCTCGTCAATCATATTGAGACCAGTTCTGAATATGCCAACCACATAAAATCTCGGAATGTGAAGCCCGAGATCTGCACCCTGTAGCATAAGGGAAAAATTGTCTCCAACTTTTAGTTCAAGAATTTCGGCAAGTTTTTTACCTATTATAACCTCTCTATATTTTTTGCCATCTTTTTCTATCACGTTTCCAGTTAAGTAACTACCCTCAACAATTGATTTATCAAGCATAAGAAGAGATTTTTCATTTTCTATATCTCCACCTATGCCAATAGCGGCTTTGTTATTGCCAGAATGCTGAAGAAGAACCGGAAATCTCATTCTTTCAGTAATTATCTCTATTTTAGCAGCAATATTTTTATCAGACTTTATGAAGTTAATTACCTCTTCTGGATTGTATACAAGATGTTGAACTGGCATATATTGAAGATTTTTAAAATACTCTTCTGACATAATCCTGATATGTCCACTTTCATTCTTTGTGGAATTTTTAATCATATTTTCTACAAGACCATCAACAAGCCCCTGTAGAACAACTACAAGCATTAATGCAAGTCCCACAGAAATAATCGCCAGCATCGAACGACGTTTGTTCCTTTTGATATTTCTGAAAGCCATTTTTATTAACATTGACATATTGTCCTCCTGCTCGCCTCACCACGCACAGGGTTGAGACGCACAGCCGTGCGTCTCAACCCTGTGCGGTAGGGCAAATTTTATCTACACAAACCTCAGGCAATCTGTAGCCTTAAGTTTTGAAGCATATCTTGCTGGAATATATGCCGAAATTAAAGCTGTAAAAAAGGCAAACAAAAAGCTAATTACAAAAGCAGCAACATTCCACTGTCCATAGATTGTCCCCCAAACCGGCATTCCAAGTTCCGTTCCGCTAACGCTTCCACCAAAGACAGCCTCAAGGTTATATCCAGAATATACAAGCCATAGATTTGCTAAAAAGCCGAGCAAAATACCTGCAAAGCCACCAATAAAGCCAATTACAATTCCCTCATAGAGAAAGAGTTTCCTTATTTCCTTTGGTTTTAATCCCATTGCAAGAAGGACACCAATCTCCTTTATTCTCTCATACACTGCCATAAGAATTGTGTTAACAATTCCAACACCTGAGATTATAAGCATAAGAAATATAATGATGAATGAAGAAACTCTCTTTTGTTTCATCAAAAGCATAAAATCTCCAAAGGTTTCCATAAAGGAATAAACCTTATAGTCTGGCAATTTTTCCTGCAATAATCTTGCAATTCTCTCCACTTTTTTCCCGAAAGATGGGATACTTTCACCTCTATTCCATTTCACCTTTATGTGAAGTGCAGTAATGTTTCCTTCAAGATTCAAAAGCCTTTCGGCTCCCTTGTAGGAGATGAATACTCCAGCCTCATTTATGGCTGGACTTGGAGAATTAATAAGTCCTGTAACCACATAGTCTACTGCATTATATGTCTCATACTTCGTTCTGGAACTGATTGTTATTGTTTCACCAAACTTTATTCCAAGCTCTCTTGCAAGGTGAGCTCCCACAAGAACCTCATTCTCATTATCATTGAAATACCTTCCTTCTTTTATGCTTTGCTTTATTTCGAAGGTTTTAGCATCTATTTCGGGATCTACTACTGTGCCTACTATATACTTTGATTTACCAAAATATACAATTTCGCCCAAAAATTGAGTTCTTGGTGCAAGCGATTCTACTTCTGGTATTGATTTTGCTAATCCAGTAATCTTATCTACATCTTTGATGTTTTTGTTTAACGGAAAAGCCTTTTTGTTTTTGTCGTATTCAAGAGAGTATATAGTTATAGCACTATCAGTGTATTTAACAAGTGTTTCAGCAAGCATACTGTCTATACCAACAAAAAGTGAGTCGAAAAATATAAAGAACATAAGCCCTACAGCCATTGTAAATACGGTTATCAAAGTTCGCCTTTTATGTCTTGCTACATTTCTTATCGCCATTTTTAAAAGCATAACTACCTCCTTTCATCAGAGGCAATCTGCCCGTCTTTTAAAATTATAAGCCTTTTTGCGTGTTTTTCAACCTTGGGGTCATGTGTAGAGAATATGAATGTTGTCTTTTCAATCTCATTCATCTGTTTCATTATTTCAATTATCTCTTCGGCTGTTGCAGAATCAAGGTTTGCTGTTGGTTCATCAGCAAGCACAAGGAGTGGTTTTTTCACAAGTGCTCTTGCTATTGCAACTCTTTGCTCCTGTCCACCAGAGAGTTCTCTCGGATATCTATTTTCCATGCCTTTTAATCCGACTTCTTCAATAAGTTCCATTGTCCTTTTTTCTCTTTCAGAAGGGGATAATTTTTTCTCAATAATCATTGGAAGTTCGATATTTTCCTTCACTGTAAGAACTGGAATGAGATTGTAGGATTGAAATATAAAGCCTATGTTTTGCTTTCTGTATTCTGAAAGCTCATCCTCTTTGAGATTTTTTAAAGCAGTTCCATCATAAATAACCTCTCCATTTGTCGGTACATCAAGACAACCTATAATGTTGAGTAAAGTTGTCTTTCCACTTCCAGAGGGGCCCATAATTGAAAGAAACTCTCCTCTCTCAATCTCAAGGTTTATCCCACGCAAGGCTTCAACTGAAATAGTGCCTTTTTTATACACCTTCTGTATGTCTTTCAAAACAAGTCGACCGTCCATTTTGTACCTCCTGATAGTTTCTTTTTTTATCAAAAAATTACAACAAAAGTCTACTATTTAAAATTGGTCTAACGTTGCTAACATTTCTTTAAAAATACAAAATTAACTTTTTAATTTCTTTCTCAAATTTAAAAATAATAACAAACACTTGTCACCTTTTCTTTTGTCAAACGTCACAAAAGAAAAGGTGACACCAAAAGAAAAAGACTTTCTCGCCTTGTGGCTTGTTCAAAAGCGTAGCATTGAAAAAATCTACCCTCGCACATTCGCAATCCTTTGCTCAACGTGCTCGGGGCGGAAAACCTTCTGTTTTCCTTTGTAAAAAGTCAAGTATGATTTTTTCAGAAGTTTTAATCACAAGCCAACGGCAATCTAAAGTGTTCCAATAAACTACCTAAATTAAACCTCTGTGTTTTTAACACCAGAACCAATTATAATACATCTTCCACTTTGCCAAAAGACTACTAATCTCTATTTCCTATATAACTTAATAATTGCTTCTATTTCATTTAAATAATTCTCGAGAGATTTTTGTCCCTCCTCCGTTAATTCTATTTCTGTAAGTGGGCGATTGTCTTTGAATGACTTATTAATCCTTAAGTAACCCGCCTCTTCAAGTTTTTTTAACTGAACTGAAAGATTTCCAGAAGTAAGGTTTGAAATTTCCTTCAGTTCGTTGAAAGAAATTTTTTTATCAATTTTGCTTGCTAAAATTGTAAGAATCAATAAACGTGCCTTCTCGTGAATTATTCTGTCAAGTTTAATATCTTTAAAAAAATCATTCACCTTTTGCCTTCCTTGTCAAACTTGAAATCGTAGCAACAATGAAATAAATTAAGAATCCTATACCGAATATTATTCCACTCCATAGCCACGCCTCAACCGGTTTATCGTGAATAAAAAATAAGCTCAAGCTTCCACCCGCAATTATAAAATATCCAGTAAGCTCAAGTGCTAAAGAAGCATTAAAAAAACTTCCATAAATACAGAATAGAATTCCACACCCAATAGCCCAAACTGGAAGAATAAACTGATAAAGTTTTACTACAGAAAGCCCTATTGTAAAGGCAATAATTAGCGTTAGGATCAGAATTATTATTCTTAAGACTGAAATGCCAACGACTTTTATAATCATGTTTGGCCATGGGTTTTCAGGAAATAAAAAATCCCATATCTTCCACTTCAATAAGCCTGTTATAATAACAAGCAAAATTATAGAGATGGTTAAAATCCATTTGAAAGTTGTTGGTTCGACAATCTGTTTGCTAAGGAAAAAATATGCAAGAAACGAAAGGATTGATAAAACTGCACCAAAAAATAAGGTAAGATATCTCATTCCCTTAGATTCAAGAAACCTCTGAAAATAAGCACTATCTCTTGAAATAACTTCTTTAATAAAGTGAATATCTTCAAGAGCCTTTTCTATTTCATTTTTATTCATAACTCCTCCATTCAGTTTATACTATAAACTAATTTATTGTATAAAATTTTTTATGAAATGTCAAGAGAAAAAATTAATATTTTTAAAAAATTTCCATAATGGTAGATTTTACAAAAGTCAATTGTTATTTGACTTTGTATTGTTTTTATTTTAACATAACTTATTATGAAAATTTCAATGCTTGCAATTGGTAATGAATTGCTCGAAAATGTTAATGAGTCAAATAGCCTGTTTTTAGCTAATCTGCTTTCTCTGGAAGGATTTAAACTTGAGAGAGTTTTAATATTAAGAGATGATCTGGAAGAGATAAAAAGAGGGTTTGATTTTCTTTCTCAAATTTCTGATGTAATAATCTGTTCTGGAGGTCTTGGACCAACAAATGACGATTTAACAAAAGAAGGATTGGCTTTATTTCTTAAAGAAGAACTTCATATTAATGAAAAAATTCTTGATAATATAAAAAATATTTTTGAGAAAAGAGGAAAAAATTTTCATCCTTCAAATAAAAAACAAGCGTTAATTTTTGAAAATTCAACAATTCTTGAAAATCCTGTAGGAACAGCTCCCGGCCTATATTTAAAAAGGAACAATAAAGAATATATTTTATTACCCGGTGTACCAACAGAATGGCAAGAAATGCTTAAATTGTACTTGAATGATTTTATCCTTCTATGGAGTAAATCTTATAATAAAAGAGTCTTCAGTTTTTTTTATGATTGTTTTGACATTCCAGAGGGAGAGCTTGATTATATAATCAACTCTCGACTTGATAATAGAATTATTTCTTCAGGAACTATTGCAAGAAGTGGTATTATAACTTTCAGATTGGATATTGAAGCGAATAACAAAAAAGAAGCTGGATTAATAGCCAAAGAATTTGTAAAAGAAAAACTTTCGGAAATACAAAATAAAATTTTTGAAAATACTTTTGGTGGTATTGAGTCACATATAGTTTCCAAAATGAAAGAAAAAAGTAAAAAACTTGTTGTTGCAGAGTCCTGCACTGGAGGTTTATTGTCAAAGATAATTACAGATGTTCCGGGGTCTTCAAGCATTTTTTTTGGTGGCATTGTTTCTTACAGTAATGAAATGAAAAACTCAATATTAAAAGTTCCAGAAGAAATCATATCGAAATATGGAGCAGTTTCTTCAGAAACAGTAAGTTTTATGGACATAGGTTTAAAAAAACTATTTCCAGAAATTGACTATAGAATCTCCATAAGTGGTATAGCTGGTCCTGATGGGGGGACAATTGATAAACCTGTAGGAACTGTATTTATAGCCTTTGGTAATAAAGAGAATGTAAAGATAGAAAGATTAAACTTGACTGGCAATAGATCTGAAATACGACAAAAAAGTGTAAACTATGCTTTAGGAACGCTTTTAAAAGAATTATATCATTGAGGTGTTTATGGAGTGGATTAAAATTGCTTTATTTATGTTATTTTTCTTAATAATTGAACTACTGGCTGGATTTTTACTCTACCTCTTTGCTGTTAACTTAAAAGACATATATGTAATTTTTTCTATAATTACTATTATAGCTATTTTTATTGGATTGCTTTATTCAAGACATAAAGAAAGAAAAAAAATCATCCCGTTAAAAAAACTGTATGAAGGATATAGAAAGAATATATTTTTAACCTTTTCTTTAATTATATCCTTTCTATTGATTTTTTTAATTTTTTCTATTGTTCTCATTTTTTTAAATAAATAATTTTTTAATTGACTTTTCTTAAAATAATGTTTATAATGAACACGTGTTTTTAGGAGGTGCTTATGAAAAAAATCAAAATATTAGCTATTCTTTTTTTGTTTATGTATGGATGTGAAAGTGCTTTAAACACAGGTTCTGGTTCTTTAACACCATCATATAATACAGATGAAACCTTAAGGCAAATAGCAGAAGAAAAAGGAATATATGTAGGAGCTGCTGTTGCCGACACTCCTTTATTCTCAAAAAATGAACCTTACTCTAATGTTTTTGTAAAAGAATTCAACATGATGGTTTGTGAAAATGAAATGAAATTTGAATACTTGCAGACAAGTTCAAACAATTTTTATTGGACAATTGCTGATAGAATGGTAAATGTAGCTTTAGCCAATAATATGAAAATACGTGGACATACTCTTTTATGGCATAGTCAAAGTGGCTGGGCATCAAATGTCAATAATCCTGCTGCTTTAAGTAATATACTTTCAAATCACATTTTTACAGTTATGAAACGTTATTCAAACAAAATAAATTATTGGGACGTTGTAAATGAAGCTATTGAAGTAAATAATGCTCTCAGCAATTCAAGTAATTTTTATGATCATTTGAGAAAATCATTCTGGTGGACAAATCTTGGTAGCAATTATGTAGAGTATGCTTTTCAACTTGCAAGAGCCGCAGATCCAACAGCAAAACTTTTCTATAATGATTATGGAATAGAGGCATACAATACTAAAGCTCTATATACTTATCTACTGGTAAGTAATTTAAAAGCAAAAGGGCTTATTGATGGAGTCGGGTTTCAGATGCATATTGACACAAATTTCAAACCTTTTCAAAATGGATTTGCCTCAAACCTTAAAAGATTTTCTGATCTTGGTCTTGAGTTACATATTACTGAAATGGATGTAAGAATACCAATTCCCGCCAACTATACATCTTATAGTCAACAGGCAAATACTTATAGAGAAGTGATTTCAACTGCTCTATCCAACTCGAATGTAACAGCAATAGTTTTCTGGGGATTTACAGATAAATATTCATGGGTCCCAGGATTCTTCACTAACTATGGGGATGCTTTGTTGTTTGACAAAAATTATCAAAGAAAACAAAGCTATAATGCTGTTATGGAAGTTTTGAAAAACAAGTAATCTTCTCCTATTTTATAGATTTTTTAGAAAGAGGGATAAAATTTTTATCCCTCTTTCTTAATTTAATCTGGCAATTGTCCATTTTCTATTTGCCTGTTCAAAAATTCTAACATTTATATCAAAGGCTTCGGAAATATCTTTCTCGTTTATTAAACTTTTATCTCCTGATTTAAGTATCTTACCATTTTTTAATATCAAAATTCTATCAAAAAAATTTAAGATTTCTTCTGTATGATGGGTTACAAATATAGCAGAAATTCTCTTATGAATTTTAAATGTATTTTCAAGTGCTTCCAAAAATTCTTCTCTTGAAGCAATATCAAGATTAGAACAGGGTTCATCAAGAATTAAAAGTTCAGGTTCATTCATCATTGCACGAGCTATTAAAACTCTCTCTTTCTCTCCATCAGAAAGATTTCCAAAAAATCTATTCTTCAAGTGAATACAATTTACCATTTCAAGAAAAGTATTTGCTTTTTCATAGTCTACTTTTGTATATTCATCATATTTACCTATAGTGGCATATTTACCACTTACTACAGCATCTATTACTATTTCATTCTCATGCATATAGTGTTTGATACTTGTTCCTAAAAATCCAATCTTTTTTCTGATTTCTCTCAAATCTGATTCACCATGTCGTTCTCCAAATCTATATATTTCCCCAGAACTCGGCGAAATATATCCTGCTATTAACTGAAGGAGAAGGGATTTGCCACTGCCATTTTTCCCAAGAATTGCCATTTTTTCACCAGAAGAAAGCTCAAAACTTATATTTTCAAGAAGTATTTTATCTTCTCTTTTTAATAAAATATTCTCTAATTTTAAAATATTCATAAAGTTGACTTTTTAATAAAATAAGTTAAAATATACACAATGCACCTCCGCTGATGGACGGGAAACCCACGGGGGTCCGTCCATCGGTCTATTTAATCCTCTTAATTTTTTCTATTATTTCATGAAATGAGTTACCTGAAATCTTTTCGGAAGGATATAAATTTTTACCATCAGGAAGTTCAATAATTCCTTTCTGGACAAAATAAATGCTTGCTTCATAAAAAAAGTCGTCTACATTTACATCTTTTATTGGGCTATTGGTTTTATATTTCTCTGGAAATTTTCTGTAAAATGTGGCTATATCCTTATAGTTATTTTTCTCAAGAAGTTTGAATATTATATAAATAACTTCTTTTTTTTCAATCTGTTTATTTAAAAAAGCACCCTCTGGAATTATTTTTTCATCAACCAAAGGTTTTATTGCTTTTGAATCAATTTTCTGAATATTAAAAACTTTGAGTAAAGACGTTTCCGAATTTATGATATTTAACACATCTTCTAATGTAAGGCTTTCTATGAGTATCCATTTTTTTTGTGTATTTTTATCAAGATTCTTGAATTTTGATGCTTTTTCAAGTTTCTCCCCGTATAAATTCTTATAGGTATATGGTAATTTGGAAAGTGCATCATCAAGATAAGCGTATGCTTTTGAATATTCTGATCTATCAAAATATAAAAGTCCTATTTCAAGCTCTATTCTTGGATTTTTCTCAAATTCTTTTTCTCCTTCTAAAAGCAAGGAAAGTTTTTTTTCTTCATTTTTTTCTATCCAGCTTTTAAGAATATAAGATTGGGGTATTTTTTCTTTTATGTTCTTAAGTGATTTTTCAAATTCGTTCTGGTTATTTTCAAGATATGCTATTTCAGCTTTCAAAGCCCATAATCTTGATGAGAATTCCTTGTTTATTATCTTGTTTGAAAGGTAATCACTTACTTCAAATTTGGAAGTTGATAAAATCTTTGTATCTTTTGATAATCTATATTCAACAAGGTTTTCTTCAATTTTTTCAAGTTTTTTAAAATCTTCTGTGCTTATTGATTTTACCTCAATCGGTTTTGTTTCTTTTCCACATGCAGAAAAAATGATACAAATAATTAAAAGAATTCTCATTTTATATTCCCCCCTTAAGTTTTAATCCCTTTTGACCAATATCTTTCCTATAATGCATATCTTTAAAATATATTTTTTCAACTCTCTCGTAAGATTTTTTTATTGCTTCTTCAAGAGTTTGCCCCAATGCAGAAACACATAAAACTCTTCCTCCTGAAGTATAAAACTTTCCTTCATCATAAATAGTTCCGGCATGAAAAACAATACTATCTTTTCTGTCTTCCAGATCTCCAGTTATTTCATATCCTTTTTTGTAGTTTCCGGGATAACCGCCAGAAGCTAAAACAACACAATTACAATATCCGGGATAAAAATCTATCTTAAGTTCGTTTAATTTTCCATTTAAGGTAGCGAGAGCTATCTCTACAAAATCAGTCTTTAAAAGAGGTAAAACAGCCTCTGCTTCAGGATCTCCAAATCTTATATTATATTCTATTACAGCGGGTCCTGAATTTGTAAGCATAAGTCCAAAGTAAAGAATACCCTTGTATGGTGCACCTTCTCTTTCCATACCTTTTATAGTTGGTTTTATTATGTTCTCTTCTATTATTTTTCTGGTTTGCTCATCAAGAAATGGAACTGGAGCAAAAGCCCCCATTCCTCCTGTATTAGGCCCTTCATCATTGTCAAAAACTCTTTTATGATCCTGAGCTACTGCAAGCCATTTGTAATTTTTGCCATCAGCAACAACAAACACACTTACTTCAACTCCAGAAAGTATATCCTCTATAACTATTCTATCTCCAGCACTGCCAAATTCTTTGTTTACCATAATTCTTTTGATTGCATTAAGAGTTTCTTCAACAGTTTTACACACTATAGCTCCCTTTCCAGCCGCAAGCCCATCTGTTTTTACTACAAAAGGTTTACCAGCCTTTTCTACAAAATTGAATGCGTCCTCTGGATTATGAAAAATAGCAAATTTCGCCGTTGGAATTGAATATCTATGGAGAAAATCCTTAAGATATGCTTTTGAACCTTCAAGTCTTGAAGCCTTAAACGAAGGTCCAAAAACTTTAACCTTTTCTTTTTCTAAAATGTCTACCACACCATAAACAAGTGGTTCTTCAGGACCTACTATGACAAGGTCTATATTTGCTAACTTAACAAATTCTATTAAGTCTTTGAAAGGAGGTTTTAAATCTACAGGAACATTTCTACCATATTTTGTTGTGCCTCCATTCCCAGGAAGTATATATAAGTTTTTACATCTTGGACTTTTTGAAATCGCCCATGCCAAAGCAGATTCTCTACCACCACCGCCAAGTATTGCTATATTCATTTTACTCTCCCGAAATATTATATAAAAAAAAGAAAAACAAATCAAACATATTGACAAAAATTATCACTTATATTAATCTTATTAATATGAAGTTAAAATATATAATATTGTGTCTGATTTTAATTTCCTGTGCCAGGTATTACAAAATTGAAGACTTAAGAATAGAGAAGCCTCAAAATGCTTATCTTTTTGGCACATACTCTTTTACAACTAATTTTGTTTATCTGCCTTCAAGGATAGGTATTTCACTTAATAAAGACAGTAAAATTTCAACTTATTTTATATTCAACCAGAATGAGGGTATATTCCTAATACCAATTGATGAAGGTAAATATAAATTTATTTCAATTGACTTATATTCAAAATATACCTACGAAACTTATGATAGTCAAAAGGTTAATTTCACCCTGAATGTAAAGGAAAATACCATTTATTATCTTGGAAAGTTTATTCCAGTTCTCTCTTTTGATGTTGAGTATATCTACTGGGGAATTTCCCAAATATCTGATAACTTAGATAAGGACATTGTTTTATTAAAAAAAATAAATCAAATCGAAAACTTTGAAATTACAAATATTACTCTATATAATATTGGGAAAATAAAAAAATTAAAATATTCTCCAGCTTCACCATCAAATTTTTAAGGGGTTTTTATGGATGAAATGTCTATCCTTGATGAAAGTGAGTTGAATTTATTGTCAAAAGATCTTGCAATCAAAAAACTTGGCGAAGGAATTTACGATTCACCCATAGATTTTTTTAATGATAACTTAGTTAAAGAAAAGATTTTTATCGACGATGATGAAAAAATGTTTCCTATCATTGAAAGCTCAAAGGTCGAAATTGTAAAGAAAACAAGTAAAAACATACCTCTTTTTGAACTTGGAGGTGCAAGAAAGAAACTCTTTTTTGAGCCGGGAAAAACAAAATCAGCAATTGTAACCTGTGGTGGGCTTTGCCCCGGACTTAACGCTGTAATACGTGGAATTGTAATGATGAACTATTACCTCTACAAAAATCAAATTACTTACGGAATAAAATATGGCTTTGAAGGACTTGTTAAAGAAAAAGGTCATGAGGTTGTTCTTTTAACACCCGATCTTGTCAGAGACATTCATCTTGAAGGAGGAACTATACTTGGCTCTTCAAGAGGTCCTCAGGATTTTGGAAAGATGGTTGACAGACTCGAAGAATTAGGAATAGATATTCTATATACGGTTGGTGGTGATGGTACTCAAAAGGGTGCTCTTTCTATTCAAAAAGAAATAGAAAAAAGAGGTCTTAAGATATCAGTTATAGGAATACCGAAAACCATAGATAATGATATATACTATATCCAAAAGTCTTTTGGATTTGAAACAGCTTTTTCAAAAGCCTGCGAAGTTATATATTCTGCTCATGTTGAAGCAGAGGCAAGTTATAATGGTATTGGCATTGTAAAGGTTATGGGTAGAGATTCTGGTTTTATAGCAGCTTATGCTACAATTGCTTCAAATTTAGTTAATTTCTGTCTTGTTCCAGAGCTTGATTTTGATATAGAAGGTGAAAATGGTTTGTTGAAACACCTTGAAAAGAGACTTTTAAGAAGAAAGCATGCTGTTATAGTTGTTGCCGAAGGAGCGGGACAAAAATATGTAAGCGATCCAGATAACCCTCAGTATGATGCTTCTGGCAATCTCAAACTCGGTGATATAGGAGTTTATCTTAAAGATAGAATAAAAGATTATTTCCGTGAAAAAAAGATTCCTGTTTCTATAAAATATATAGACCCAAGTTATACAATAAGAAGCACCCCAACTACTCCTAATGATTCTGTATTCTGTATTCAGCTTGCACAAATGGCTGTCCATGCAGGTATGTCGGGAAGAACAGGAATGATAATTGGCTATTATAATGATCACTTTATTCACATTCCTATGGAAATTGCAACTATGAAAAGAAAAAGACTGGATCTTGCTTCTCAATTATGGCTTTCAGTCCTCGAATCTACAGGTCAGCCAGCAAATATGAAAAATTGAAAAAATTTTTATTCTTGAAAATTCAAATTTGCAATTTCAAAAAGAGATTTTATCTTAAAAATCCTTTCTAATTCCTCATTTTGTTGATTTGAAACAAAAAAACGCTTAAACCCATACCTTATGGATTCTTTAACTCGTTTTGATATGTTTTTAACGGGTCTTATTTCTGCTGATAATCCAAGCTCACCAATAAAACCTATAAAATAAGGGATTGGTTTTTCATAAAAAGAAGAAAGCACAGATATTGCTATAGAAAAATCAATGGCTGGATCAAAAATATTTAATCCATTAGTTATATTAAGATAAATATCCAATTTCTGTAATGGAAGTTTAAGGTGTTTTTCAATTATAGCAAGAATCATTATAAAACGATTAAGGTCAAACCCATAGGCAATACGTCTCGGGAAATTAGAGGAAGCCGGTGAACACAAAGATTGAACTTCGGTAAGTATTACACGTGAGCCCTCAAGATGAGGAAAAATAACAGAGCCAATTTTGTTTTCTTTAATATTTTCTATTAAGTTAATCTCATTTTGACTTATAAGACCATTTTCTTCCATCAAAAAAAAACCTATTTCATCAGTTTTATAAAATCTATTTTTCAAACTTCTTAAAATCCGATAGAATCCCTTGTTATCAACATCGATAAAAAAAACACTATCAACAAGATGTTCAATGACTTTTGGGCCTGCTATTTCGCCAGCTTTATTTATATGGCCTATAAGAATGAGAGGAAAATTTTTCTGTTTTGAAAAAGAAACCAGTTTATTCACACATTCTTTTATTTGAAGAAGATTGCCCGGTAGAGAAGCTATTTCATTCGAATAAATGGTTTGAATGGAATCTATTATAAGAAGGACGTTAGTTTTGTCTTTAAGAGTGTTTATTATTGAGTTTATCTCGGGATTGTTGTATAAAAAAATTTTTTCATTTTTTATATTCAATCTTTCAAATTTAAGTTTAATTTGTGAGTTTGATTCTTCTCCATTAACATAAAAAACATCAAAATTTCTGGAAAGAGAATTGGCAAGCATCATTGCAAGTGTAGTTTTGCCTGTTCCCGGTTCACCAGAAAGAAGAATAGTTTGACCTTTTAATATTCCACCTGCTACTCTATCAAACTCTGAAATATCAGTGTAATATCTTTCTATCTCCATTAAAGGTATAGAACTAAGATTTACAACTTGAACTCCATTATTATAGCTAACTTTTTTTTGAGAATTTTCAACTACATCTTCGATAAATGTATTCCAGTTATTACACTCCGGACATTTTCCAAGCCATTTCGTTGAAGTATAGCCACATTCTGAACAAATAAAAATTGTTTTAAGCATTTTTATCCGGATTCTTTGGATAAATAAATAAAACTGTTAAAATTCCAAGTAAAAAGCCCAAAAATAAGCATATTAAAAGTAAAAATACAAGAGGAGCGGAGAATAAAAATCCTAAAAATTTAAATTCCACAGTATTTGAATTTTGAAAGATAAGTATTAATACTATTAATGAAATAAGAAGATAAGATATTATTCTTATCCAGAATTTGAGATTTTTCATTTTATTCCCTCTTGTCTGTATTATAAAAAGCATTTTTCAAATAGTCAAATATTGAAAATTTTAGACTTCTGTGTTAAGATAAACAAATAGGAGGAGAACCAAAATGAAATGTTTTCGATTTATTTTTTTGATAATACCTTTTTTATTTTCCTGTAATGAATCAAAAACAACTGTAAAGGGAGGAATCAAATCAATTCCTTACAACAAGAGAATACTTGTAGCAGTTGGAACAATTGAAAATAAAACAGGAGATACATCTCACAATGCCACACTTGAAAACGCCACGGGTATATTTATTTCAGAACTTGACTCAACAGAGTGTTTCAGATTAATTGAGAGACAAAGAATAAAAACCATTTTAGAAGAACAAAAGTTAGGAATATCAGGAATAATAGACCCCTCAAAGACAAAAGAGGTAGGAAAACTACTTGGTGCTGATGCAATACTTTTTGCATCGTTATCCGAAGTTTATCGAATTGTTGATGAGAGAAAGGCTGGTGTTGCTATTAAGAAAAACGAAAAAATTACCGTAGTAATGGATGCAAGACTCGTAAATGTAGAAACAGGTGAAATTTTATCAAGTTCTAAAGTTTCCCTTGTTTATGAAAATGAATACGCCTCAATTGGAGAACTTAAAAAAGGTAACGAAATGGATTTCCAAACTGTAGTTAAAGAAAAAATTGAAGAAGCAGCAAAGAAACTTGCTTACGAAATAGCATTAAAATATTCACAAAGATTTTAAGACTTTAAAATCCTTAGAGAATTGAGAGTGGCAAGAACTGCCACTCCCACGTCTCCAAAGACAGCTTCCCACATATTTGCCACTCCGGTAAGTCCAAGACTTATGAATGCCAATTTTACTGTTAAAGCAAAAATAATATTTTCTATGACTATTTTTCTTGTTTTTCTTGCTATTTTTATAGCAAGCGGAATCTTTTCAAGATTATCATCCATTAACACAATATCAGAGTATTCGAGGGCTATGTCGCTACCCATTTTACCCATTGCTATTCCCGGATTTGCCATTGCTAAGGATGGAGAGTCATTTATTCCATCCCCCACAAAAGCTGTGTTTTTTTGTCCAGCAACAATTTTTGCCTTATCCTCCGGCAAAAGTTCAGCAAAATAATTAACTCCAAGTTCTTTTGCCACTGATTCTGTTGATTTTTTATTGTCTCCTGAAAGAATAGCTATATTTATATTCAATTTTTTGATTTTTTCCAGAGAAGATTTTGCTTCTTCTTTTATTTCATCACCAACTGTTATATAACCTGCATATTTTTTATTCACCACTACATTTATCGTAGTCTCTGCAAAATCACAATTTTTATGTTGAATATCAAAATAGTGTAAAATTTTATCATTTCCAACAATAATTTTATCTTTATTAATCTCTGCAATTATACCCATTCCCTCAATTTCCTTATATTCTTTGGGTTCAGTGTCAATCTCTTTAGCATATTCTTCTTTAATCGATAAGGCAATAGGATGATTTGAATGTGCCTCTGCAACTGCAGCATATGATAAGATTTCCTCTTTTGTAAAATTGTTTTCAGGATAAATATCTTTAACCTTAAATTTTCCTTTTGTAATTGTGCCAGTTTTATCAAAGAAAATATTTTCAATGCTATTTAATTTATCAATACAATCAGAACCTTTCAATAGAATTCCATTCTTTGAAGAAATACCTATACCAGCAAAATAGGATAGTGGTATACTTATCACTAAAGCACATGGACAGGAAATAACAAGCACGACAAGACCTCTATATATCCAATCTGAAAAGTTTTGATTGAAAAGCAATGGAGGAATTATTGCAATTAAAACAGCGATTGCTTCAACAATAGGTGTATAAAAAGAAGCAAATTTTGTGAAGAAAAGTTCTGTTTTTGCCTTTTTATGAACAGCATTCTGGATTAAGTCCATAATCTTTGAAATTGAAGATTCATAAAATGGCTTTGTTACTTTTATCGTTATTAAACCATTTTTGTTTATTGTTCCAGCTAAAACCTCATCTCCTACCGAAAAATTTTTTGGCATACTTTCCCCTGTAATTGGAGAGGTGTCAATATAAGAAGTCCCTTCTATAATTATACCGTCAATTGGAATTTTTTCGCCGGCTTTTATTATTATTTCATCACCAACTTTTATTTCTTCTGGAGAAATTTTTATTACACCATTTTCAGTTTTGAGGTTGGCATAATCTGGTTTTAATTCAAGAAGTTTTTTAATTGATCTTCTTGAATGATTTAAAGATAAATTTTCAAAAAACTTTCCTGTTTTATAGAAAAGCATTACGCCAGCTGCTTCTTCAACTTCTCCAATTGCCATTGCACCTATGCTTGCAATAGTCATAAATAAATTTTCATCAAAAAATTTCTGATTTTTTATATTATTAAAACTTGCTTTAAAGACATCAAAACCAGAAATTAAATAAATCAATAATATTATTGGCATTGTAATTGTTGAAGAAAATTTATTCATCAAAAACAAAAGAGGAATAAAAATAGCCAATAAAATGGAAAGAAATAATATTTCCCTTCCCGGATTAAAATCTTCTTCTTTTTCTAAAATTTCAATGGATGGCTCAATTTTTTTTATCTCTTCTTTTACTTTCTGTAGGTTTTCTGCATTTATATTCATTGATAGAGTTGCAAAATCTATAGATATTTCTTTAACACCATCAAGATTTTTAAGAGATTTTTCTATTTTAGCTGCACAATCAGCACAATCCAGATTTTTAAGATAAAACTTTTTCATATTAACCTCTTTTCTCTAAAATATGAGTTTTAGCAAGCTCGTAAATTTGCTCAACATGCTCATCATTTAATGAATAATACACTACTTTTCCTTCTTTTCTGTATTTTACAAGATCAGCCTCTCTAAGCAATCTTAATTGATGTGAAATAGCTGAATGTGTCATATTCATAATCTCAGATATATCACATACACATAATTCATTATTGAGTAATGCATTCATAATCTTTATCCTTGTTGGATCTCCCATTATTTTAAAAAAACTCGAAATATTCTTTATCAATTTTTCTTCTGGCATAGTTTCCTTCGCCTTTTTAATACTGTCTTCATGCAATTCTTCACACGCACAATCATATTCTTTCATATAAATACTCCCAAGTTATTTTTATTTCCTGAATTAAAAATTTTTGAATAAACCACCAATGAATATATGAACAATAGTTCATATGTTTTATATTAATAAAACCTTTCAATTTTGTCAAGTTAATCGAGTGAAATATTTAAGACGTAGTTTTCAAAAATTTTTAATTCCTCGGCTAATTCTGAACCAAAAAAGCCAGAGAGATCTTCATATTTGATTTTGTTTGTATACTCGATAAGAAACTTTTCAGCAATAGGTTTGTATGACCAGTGCCACTTTTCTTCTTTGAAACCATTTGTTCTACCAGAGGAATATGGCATAAAAAAACCATATTTTGATGCATTATTAGTAAGCCACTTGAATATTTTCTTGCCTTCAAAAGAATCAAAAAAAGATGGATTGACAGAAACCAAATCTATATCTGTTCCCCAGTGGTGTCTCGATGTACCCGGCATAGATGAATACTCAAGAATTTTTTTTACTCTCTCTTGTTTTGAAAGATAAGAATACTTTTTATTTTTATATTCCCAGATATTTTTTTGATCCTCAAAACTACGAAAAGCAGAGACTATGAATAGATCTATCCCTTCTCTTTTTGCATCTTCTGCCATTTCTTCATATTTAACGGCAACCTCTGTTCTCAGCCAGAAAAACTTACCATTACTCTTAATTTTTATAAAATCCGGATGAGTTATAGGATTAATTTTGCCGAGAAGTTCATTTTCTGAAATCTGTCCATACAAAGGTGTTATAACCAAAATAATAAATAAAAAAATCATATTACCATATTTTGAATTCTTCTTCTTGCATTCCAGAGATGAAAAGATATTTCTTTGTAATTCTTTTGTTCTATTAAATCCTTTTTAAAGATAGTGCTTGCACCCATACCAACTGCTACAGCTCCATAGGAAATAAATTGTATCGCCGAAATAAGATTTAATCCACCTGTAGGAAATATTTCAACAAAAGGCATAGGATTCAAAATCTCTCTTAAAAATGTTGGATTAACCTCACTTGCAGGAAAAAGTTTGATCAAGTCTGAACCTAATTTATAGGCATTGTATATTTCGGTAGGAGTAAAACCAGAGAGTATTAAAAGTTTCTCCTTAGATTTTGCAACTTCAACTATCGAAGGATTCAAAATAGGTGTCACAATAAAATCTACACCTCTTTCTATCCCCTTTTTTGCCTCTTCGGGTTCATATACTGTTCCAAGACCTATTGTTAATTCTGGGAACTTGTTTTTATAATAATCAATTTTTTCTAAGATATTGGGAATAGTCATTGTAAATTCAATTATTCTACCACCAGCATCTATAGTTGCCTTTAATATTTCTTCTATACATTCTTCTTTGTGTGTTCTTAAAATAGGAACAAGCCTTTCTTCTTTAATGAGTTTTTTAACATCAGAACTTTTCATATACTACCTCAAAAATAGCAATATATTTTATGGTAAATATTCTAAAAAGTCAATTTAAGAAAATTTTTGTTGACTTTTTTAGTTATATTCTTAAAATTAATGTAGAGGTGCCGTATGAAATATTTTATTTTAATATTTACAATTCTCTTTTCAACGCTATGGGGACAGGAGATTGAAAAAATTCTTGTATGGTCTGATGAGTTTGATTACAATGGACTTCCAGATAAAACCAAATGGAACTTTGAAACAGAAGGCAATGCTTGGGGCTGGGGAAATGGTGAGGATCAGTTTTATACTGACAGTAGACTGGAAAATGCAATTGTAACCAATGGGGTTCTTAAAATTATTGCTCTTAAGGAAACAATGAAAGATAAATATTATACATCTGCAAGAATTAACACAAAAGGTAAAGGAGAATGGAGATACGGAAGATTTGAAGCAAGAATGAAACTTCCATCTGGAAGGGGAATATGGCCTGCATTCTGGATGATGCCTGCTGAAAATTTCTATGGTGGCTGGCCAAATAGTGGTGAGATTGATATTATGGAGATGTTTGGCTGGCATAATCCTGATACAACATATTTTACTATTCATACAGAAGCCTATAATCACAAAATTAATACCCATAAACAGGGATATTATAGGGATTCTACAATCCATAGCAAGTTTCATATTTATGCTGTTGAATGGTTTGATGATAGACTTGACTTTTATTTCGATGATAAAAAGGTTTTTACTTATAAAAAAGAAACTGACAATTATTCTGTATGGCCATTTGACAAACCTTTTTACATAATTCTTAATAATGCAGTTGGTGGAGACTGGTGTCGTCAAAATGGGGGAATAGGTGATACAAAATTTCCTCAAGTTCTTGAGGTAGATTACGTAAGAGTATACAAATTTAAAAACAATAAAAAACTCAAAATAGATATTATTGAGACTACAAATGGCAAAGTGCAAATTGATAAAAAAGAGGTTAACTCTGGAGAAAAAGTAAAATTAATTCCTATTCCAGAAAAGGGTTACAAATTTGCAATCTGGACTGGTGATGTTGTTTCAAAAAAAAGTGAACTTGAAATAAATGTTTTTGAAGATTTGACAATAAAACCAAAATTTATTCCTGAAAATGAAATGCTTTTTAATGGAGATTTTAGTTCTGGATTTATTGATTGGAATTTCTGGGTTGATAATTCAGTTGCAAAAGCTATCTTCAGAATTATAGACGAAAAAATGAATATTAATATTGAAAAAACAGGAAAATATGACTGGCAGATTCAACTTTCAACTCCTGTCGAACTCAAGAAAGATAAAAAATACACCCTCAAATTTAAGGCGAGATCAAATGTAATTAAATTTCCCTTAAGAGCTGGATTTAATCAAAATCATAGCCCATGGAAATCTTATTATAGTAAAACTTTTGAACTTGAAAGAGATTTTAAAGAATACTTTCTTGAATTTAAAATGAATGAAGAAACAGATTTTAATTCAAGAGTTGAGTTTGATCTGGGAAGTAAGATGGGAGGTGTAATAATTGACGATGTAAGTCTAACTTTTCAATAAAATTGAAATCAATTCTTTGTAAATTGTATCTGATCACTTGAATGTGTAAGTTTTAAATCTTTGTCGTATCCCCAGACAGCCCAGTAATAAGTATTCCCATTTTGAAGTGCTGAAGGTTGATAATCTTTAATTTCCCCATTAATAGTAACTTTGAAAAATGTATAATTTACATTCCCGGCTTGTCCTGTTAATCCAGTATGCCACATTGCAATACAGTCATTTTTATTTACTATATTTTTCCCATTAATTATTATCTTATTCGTAAATATTCCAACAACCTGATATTTACAATCAGAAGGAGATGACCAAACAAAATCTGGATAATCACTTGTAGTAGTATAAGCTGGAAGAGAGACTCTTATAAGTTTTGTTTCTGGAAATATCGGATTACTATCATCAAAAACCTTTTCGCAAGAATTGAAGATAAATAAAATAATTAAAACTAATAATTTTTTCATCTCTCACCCCCTAAAAACCAATTCTTAAACCAAGCCCAAGCATTATATTTGCTGTCTTTACAGGTTTTTCTATATATGTGTATTCCCCAAAAAAATTAAATTTCTTTTCTTTCAAAATAATATCTCCTACATCATAATAATAAGCGTCTATAAAGAAAGAAACAATACTTGAAGGAAAAAAGTTTATACCCAAAATATATTTGTAAAAAAATGCTGTTTTTGAATAATTATATTCTTCTGATGAACCAGTAAAGATACCAATCCCTCCTCCAAGATATGGAGAAACAAACTTTGAATCTTTAAAAAAGTTATATTTCAACAAAAGATTAAATCTGAAATTATGCAATATCATTAAATCTTTGTAAGGTTCTCCCGGGGCAGTTTTATCTTCATACGAGTGAAAAAGAATATTTCCACCCCCTTCAATTCCTATAGAAAAATCCCCAAGAAAATACTCAAAAGACAAACCATAATCTGTTTGATAATCTGGCTGTAAAAATTGAACAAAATGGGAGAAAATAGAAAATCTTGACCTGTAAAATTTCTCTGCCTTTTTTTCAAGATAAAAGTTATAATTATTTTTTATGTTTTCTTCTATTTTAATTGAAGTAGTTTTTATTTCATAACCATTTTTCACAATTGTTATTTTGTAAGTCCCTGTTTTCATCTTTTTTTCAGTGATGGGAGTTATGCCAATAACATTGTTGTCAATTTTGACCTCCGCACCCTGAGGTGTTGTGTCAAGATTAAGGTAACCTGTTTTATAATCAAGTAATTTTAAAACAAAACTTTCAGCAAGTTCATTTATTTTATAGAATAATTTGTCTCCCATTTTTTCAGTTATTTTTTCAGCCATAATTATTTCACCTGAATCTACACTTACAAGTCTTGCATTTATTTCTATATTTCCATCTATGCTTGAAAAACTCCCAAAGATTATGGCATCTGCACTAATCAATTTTCCTATTTTTTTTGTTTCCTCCACATCCTTCTCAATTAGTCCTGAGAGAACCAATTTCTTTTCATCAATCAAGTCAATTAACCTCTGCCTCTCTGCAAGTTTAAACTTTTCACTTTTTTTTAATGTTGTTATGAAAGATTCAGCTATAGTTTTTTCAAGAAAATCATATCCCGGATTTTTGGAAAGATTTTTAAAATCAAGAACTGCTATAGTAATAAAATTGGTTGTTTGTGCAAATGAAAGATTAAAAACCAAAAGAAAAAATAGCTTTTTCATAATTTTGTCCTCTTCTAATTATAATATAACACAAAAATTTTAAAAAGCAGTTAATTAAAAATTATTTTTAATATTTATAAAGTCAACAAAAAAGTTAAATATAAAATTCTATTTTTGAGTGGCTTCCATTTGAATTTTCAATTGAAAAAGACCCATTAAGTTGTGATGTAAGCAACTTTATAAGTTCAAATCCAAATCCGTTTGATTGTTGTATTTGTTCCTCAGATATCCCACAACCATTATCTGATATAATTAATTTTGCTTTGTTTTTGTTAACTTTGAAGGTAATATCAAGCTGACAATTTTCTACATTTTGAAAAGCATACTTTATAGAATTAGTTATAAGCTCATTTACTATAATTCCTACTGGAAATAAAATTTTTGTATCAAGAAAGACATCTTGAACATTAAACGAGATATTTATTTTTTTATCTTCTGATATTGTTGATATAATATCTCCCACAAGTGTTGTTAAATACTCTTTTATACTTACTCTGTCTATGGAAGGAGAATTATAAAGTTTTTCATATAACACTGCCATTGTATTTATTCTTTTTTTCAAGGAAAGAAGAAAATCTTTTGTATCAGCATTATCAATTTTATTTGCATGAAGAAATATTAAAGAAGCAATAGTATTCATATTGTTTTTTATCCTGTGATGAACTTCTTTTAATAAAATTTCTTTTTCTTTTAATAATGACTTTATTTTTTCTTCTGACTTTTTTCTTTCATTTATATCTCTTACTACAGCTATAACTCTCTTATTTGAATTAATTGTTGTATACTTCAAAGAGACTTCAACCCAAAAAACTTCTCCATTTTTCTTTTTTGCAAGCCATTCAAATGTCTGTGGTTCTCCATCTATAGCCTTTTTTATCAATTCTTGAGCCTTTACTTCAGTGAAAGGGAAAATGTTTGCACTTATATCCCCAATATTACCATTTAATATCTCTTCTTCAGAAGAAAAACCATACATTTCAATGCTTCTTCTATTTGCCTTTATCATTTTACCATTGGTGGCATCATCAATAAATATTGCTTCATTTGTCGCATTGAAAATCTCTTTAAATTCATTTCTTGTTTCATAGAGACGAAATGCCATCTTTATTGAAGCATCTATTGCTTGAGGCAAAGAATTTTTTGTAATATACCCATAAGATGTGATTTGTTCAGCTTTTTCAATATACTCTTTTTCTATGTGATTTGTTAAAAAAATGATTGGAATATCTTTTCCTTTAAGGATAATCGATGCCGTATCAATACCATCAATTCCTTTTCCCAAGTCAATATCCATAAGTATTAAATCAATATTGTTTTTCTTAATAAATTCTATAGCTTTTTCTCCTGAATTAGCTATTATTACGTTATAACCTAATTCAGCAAGCATTTGTTGATTTGACAAAGCTATTAATGTCTCATCTTCAACAAGAAGGATAGTCTTTTTTTCAATTAAATACAATTAACCCCCTTATAGTTATAGATTATAAGTGGTAAGTAAAAAAATAACAATACTTTTAAGTAAAAAACTCAAAGAAGATTTTAGGATTAATATTCAAGTTTATCCAAGCAAAACTTCTATCCTTGCATATTTCCCTTCTCTTATATCAAGAGAATGTGGCGTACTTATTACATCAGAGTCTATAGTTATGAGACTACCATCGTTGCTATAAAGCTTGTAAGACTTTACTTTTACAGAATCTTCTCCGAAAGTGTCTTTTCTTTTTGGATTAATAAACAATACAATGGTTGAATACATAAAACTCATAACATAAGAATTTGCTGGAATATCAAGTTGTTTAATTTCTTCTCCAACATAATAACTTACCCGACTTTCTTTCTCCGTAAATAACCAGCTTGCAAGGGCAGGTTGAAACTTGAGAATAAGTTTCCCCTCTTCGTTAAAAGAGAATGGTTTTTTACCAAATGCCATTACGACAAGCATATTGTAGAACTCAGAGGTTGTTCCAGAAAGTCTCGGATAGAACCCACTACCATGAAGATTGGGGTCTGGATTTGAACTTGTTACTATAAATGAGACATTTTCAAAAATACTTCTTCCATAAATTTCTGGCTTAAAGAATGGAACAAGGCAATTTTTAATATCTTCGTAAAAGATATCATAGAGATCATTTTTTAACAATTCAAGAAGATATTTATATTCCATATGTGAAAAAACTGATTCATTTTCAAGCCAGCCGGGTGTAAAAGATTGCATTCTTCCAAGTTCAAGAGGCATATCTTTTGTTGAAGCACTTAATTTATACATTTTAAGTTTTTTATCGAAAATATCGCTATTTTTAACATTTAAGGCTATCTTTCTTGCCTTTTCTCTATCATCTTCGGTTCTTAAATAATGAACTTCTCCTTCCAGAAATGGTATTATTCTTTTCATTTCAAATTTTTCTGGAATAATTTTTTCATTCTCAATTCTGTATTTCACAAGTTCATAATAAAAGTAAGTGGTGTAAAGCCCGGTATTATAATCAAATCCTTTTTCGATTGAAAAAGAAAGTTTTTTCAATGCAAGTTCTATAAACTCGTTAAGTTCTCCTTTTTGCAACCTGATTTCTTTACCATCTATACCAAATTTCACTTTTTCTCTATACATTTCTCTTTCAGTTGAAGCAAGATCCCAGAATTCAAAGTTTGAAATTTTACCATTCAGATTTTCTTTTGTAAGATTTAAAATTGCTTTCATTAAATCATAAACTTCTATTGGTATTTTGATCTCTCCATCATATTTCTCTATCCAGTTTTTCAAGTATACAAAAAGCCTTTTTAATTCAAGTGTTTCATTAAGGGAAGAACCAAAAAGCCCGGGAAGTCCATTGATAGAATCGTTCCAATTTGGTTTACCTGCTTCCATTTCTATCCCAATATTTTCAGGATCAAGTGTTGATAGTTTAACTATAGACAAAGCAACTAATTTAGAAATAAGATTTGTATAGTAAATTTCACCTTTACCATAGTTTTTTCTTACTTTGTTTGGCTCAATTTCTCTTGATTTTATTAATTTTTCTTTTTCTTTATCTTTTCTGATTGCATTATATTGTCTTGGTAATCCAGCATAATTTATAACATACTTTTCTCTTCTTGGTAAAACAAATTCACAGTCATCATAAAAATAGATGCCATTTTCTTCAAAAAGAAGTTCTTTCATTCTGTCAGGGAAAACAGCCTCAAAACTTTCTATTAAGTCAAGATTGTAAGTCCAGTGATCCGTCCAGTAACCTTCTCCATGTTCGGCTTCTTCAAGTTTTTTACTGTTTAATATTAAAAATGATAGAAAATCAAACAAATTACCATTCTTTAAAGAAAATCTATTTTCTTCAAAGAGTTTAATTATGTCATAGGGTATAAATTTTTTCTCAAGTATTGATGAGATTTGATCAAGCCCTTTATCAATCCATTGAGACAAAAAATTTATTTTAGACTTGTCAAAATAATAACTCATTCCTTTAACTACGAGAGGATTATATCCATCAAGCTGGATAAGATTAATAAAATACAAAATATTTGTATATCCTACGTCTGGATTAAAAAACACGTCATTTCTTCTGTTCTGATTTATATCCCTATAATTTCCATTTCCCTGTGAAAAATATGTGGGCTGCAATTTAAAATTGTTATAATCTCTCTCAAGATCTCCATGTTTTCTTGAAAATAGATATAAAACGTCTTTCTTACCATTTGATCTTATACTGAATGGAAAACCACCTCTCAATAAATTATCAAGAAATGTTTGTTTTGCATAAGAATTGAAAGATGGCAAGTTTGAATACACAAAACATTTATCTAAAAGAGATTTTATAATCTTTTCATTTTGCTTTTCCTTTTTGGTAAAAAACTCTTCTTTCGATAAAGAAGCAAATCTATTTTTGAAACTTTCAAGGTTTTCATCTTTACCTACAAGAGAATAAATTTTAATCCCTTCATTCGCATTAAGTGATATTGAAGAGTATGATAAAGCTGATGGCGTCCTATTACCTGAGTATTGTTTTTCTGGAAATTTAAAATCTTTATTTTTAAACACAAATGGGAACCCAAGATCATTCGATAAACCAAAAACCTTATCAGGTTCAATGATAACTGGTAAAGGTTGATTGTCTTTAATAAAAGAAAAATAAAAATGTCCCGATTTTATAGGTTTAACCTCAGCAGTATCTGCAAAGGTCATCTTGAGCCTGTAAAATGGAAGATTGTTTTCATAATTGTCAACAATATACCATGCCTCAATTGTCCTACACATATTCTTCATTGCCCAATCATTAAGCCCGTAAGGCATAATTTGAGGAAGTCCATCTAAAACCTCAAACTCCAGTTTCTTACCTGAAATATTTTTTATTTCAACAATTCTTGCAAGAGCACCTATTGGCTCTTCTGGAATAGTAAAAAATTTAACTTTTGTTTCAATTCCAAGAGAGTTATTTATTTCCCTTAGCATAAGGTCATAAGGAGAAAAAATCATTTCATTTTCTATTTTCCATTTGCTGTTAGTATCTGTAGGATGAAAAGGCTCATAAATTTCTTCTTTTATCTTTATAAATGTTCTGAAACCATATAGTGGAGTATATCTATATGCTTTATTGGCTGGTTGAAATTCCATTATAGCCCCATCTTTTGAATCAAAACCAAAGCTTGATATACACTGTCCTCTATTGACATAGAAACACCAGATTGGTATCCCCATAATGCCTGCTATTCCCGGAAAGAAACTTGCAAAAGGTTTTGCCTCATTATAGTTTTTTATCCTGAATTTTAAATTATCTTCTCTGTCAATTGAATAAACAACATTACTCATATTTTCTCCCCTAAACAAGAATTACTTTTATATTATTTTTCTCTTTTGTAAGATAACAGTTGAGTTTTTCAAATGGTAGATAAAAATATTCATTAATAAATTGCTCTGGCATTTTAAAATCGTTTATATATACATCTTTAATAGAATTGTAGAAATTCTTTTCCTTTTCAATTACAAAAACTACCTCAAGTCTCTTATTTGAGAAATTTAACCCTATTGAAATACTATCCTTATTTCCAAAAAACTCTCTTGATAATTTTGGTTCTATAACAAGCCCACCAAGTTTACCCTTCACTCCATAGATTTCTGTTAACAAAGTTAAAATAAACCAGCTTGCAGAACCAGTGAGATAATGATACATTCCTTTGCCCTCTGGAGTAAAATATTCTGGTATTCCCGGATAAATATCTGCATTTTCACCTATACAAAGATTGTATATTGAATTGAAAACTTCAAAACCTTCTTCTATAAGTCCCTGTTTATAAAGAGCATTCATAAACATTACAACCATATGTGAAAAGGTTGCCCCATTCTCCTTTTCTCCATAAGCAAATGCATAAAGTCTTCCAAAGTTAAGCTGATTATCTTTACCTAATGGAGTATTGAGCTTATATCCTCCATGAGATTCTTTAAGATATTTTTTTGCGGCATTATATACTGATTTTGCTTCTTTATCTTTTACGATGCCACCCATTAAGGTAAAGACTTGCCCTGTCAAGCACATCCTCACACCATCTTTCAAATCTTCATCTTTAAATATACCATCAACTCTCTTTCCATCATTGTTGTAATATCCATTAAAAAATGCTGTTTCATTATCAACTTTTACCCATTCATTTTTCTTTAAATGCTCATAAATCCAGTTTGCCTTGGCTTCAAGGTCTTTTGCAAGTTCAAGTAATGATAACTTTCTTGTTTTACCAGAAATTTCTGGATAGATAGATTCAAAATATTTCTCCAGAAGGTTATTTTTATAACTTATATTATCATAATCTGGCTTTCCATTTAATGTATCAAGAAGTATAAAAATCTCTTCAAACATCTCAATTTCTTTATATTCCTCTGAAATCTCTCTTAATAATTCAGCCATCTGTTTAAGATTATACCCATATAAAGCTGTAAAAGCAACACTTTCACCTCGATCTTTTGCTTTGTCAATACCATCATTCCAGTCTGCACCTTCAAGTTTCATAATATTATGTTCTCCTACATTGAAGAAACTTGATAAATGCTGGACAAGAATATGTTCAAGTATGGTAGAAAAGTAAATTTTACCATTTTTATCTTTATGATTCAATCCATACTTGTCAGTCCAATTTACATCTTTTCTTGTGGCCCTGCAAATTATTCCATCTCTGAAATAAGATTGCTTCTCAAAAAGAATTTTTGTATCACCAGTTTGATCAATGTAGAGTTTTGTTGTTAAAAAAGGCCATGTCCCATGATCCATCCATATCCTTGGAATATTATTTCTATCTGCAATAAATTCACCCTTATTCTTTCCAATAATTGTAGCATTACTTCCATCTATTCTCACACCTGCAAAATTGTTTATGAGAATGTCCCTCACATCATCAGGATTCTGAAGAATTAAAGAAAGACAGTCCTGCCAGAGATCCCTCCAGCCTCGACCACCCTTTCCATAGTCATGATGTGGTAAAAATGAACACCCATAAATTTTTCTCAAAACAGGTTGAATATTTATCCACTTCATCACTCCATCAAAAAGAGGGAGTTCAGATTTAAACTCTATCAAATTTGCTCTTTTTTGCCAGAATTTTTTATTTTCTTCCAGAGATGTTAAAACTTTTTCTTTTGAATTGTATTTATTTATTATACTGAAAATATCTTCGTTTTCTTCCTTAATTCCAATAAGTATTATAAATGCCTTTTCTTCTTGCGGAGAAAGTGTAAAATCCTTAAACCTTAAAGCTCCTATAACTTCCTGCCCATCAGTCCTTTCTTGTTTGAATTTGCTAAGAGATTCTCCTTTTAATAAAGCCTCAGGCCATTCAAGTGTACCATTTTTCCCGATAAAACTGTGTAGAAGTGGTAATTTTTCTACAGGTTTATCACCATTATCTTCAAAACCCAAAACATAATACTCAAGAGTATTTGGAGTGTGCCCTCTCTCATCAAAAATTATAAGAGGTTTTAAAATAACGCCTTCATCTATTTCTTTTACTCTGTTAACAAGTGAAATAACGTGCCTGTGATCTCTTATATTCTCTGCTGATCTACCATATAGTTGAATAGCTGATGTTGGTATGAAATCCAGCTTTTCATTGCCAATGTTTTTTACTTTCACATACATTATTTCAACATAATTATTATCACTCGGGACAAAACTTAAAATCTCAGATTTAAGCCCAAAGGCTTTATCAGTATATTCTACAAGATGCCACAACAATCCTGCCTTTACTTTTCTTTCTATACTTTTTCCTTCAAGTTCTCTTAAAGCCTGTGGTAAAGAATTTCCAGTTGCCGACCACAAACCTTTGCCTTTTATATAAAACCAGAAATTTCTTGGAGATCTGGTATTATGCAAATCTTCGATAGTAACAGGAGGCAAAATGAAACTTTTATTTGAGGTCTTTGAGTCTCCATGTAAGTATGGAGTAATACTTGACATCATTCCAGTCTCATTGCATAAAGGAAAATATAAATCTCTACTCACCCTTGTGCATTCAAAAGAAGCCATATCATCTGTAAAATTGAAATTCATATACAATCCTCCCTCCTTATATCTTAAAGCAAGATTAAAATTAATTCAAGTAAAAAGAGAGTTGTGCTATATAGCAAAAAACTTTTTTTCAAAAAAACGAAAAAAAATTTGTATTTTGATAAAAAATTAATTATAATTTACAATCTATATAGTTTTTATGGAGGATTGTTAATGAGATTAAAAGATTTTTTAAAACCAGAATATGTTAAAATAATCAATAATGGTGCTAAAAATAAAGAAGATATACTTAATGAAATTGCTGGTGTTTTAACAGAAAAACACAATCTTGAAGACAAAAAAGAGGTTTTTAAGGCATTAATGGAAAGAGAAAGAAAGGGCTCAACAGGTCTTGGTAAAGGTCTTGCTGTTCCTCATGGAAGAAGTCCAAAGGTTAAAGGTATGCATGTATGTGTTGTGTATTATCCAAACGGCAAGGATTTTGAGGCTTATGACAAAAAACCTTCAAGTCTTTTCTTCTCTGCAATTACCTCAGATGACTATAGTCCGCATGAACAACTCGAAATTTTAAGAATTATAGCCGAAATCTATGAAAAGACTGATATTTCTACAGTAATACACAATGTAAAAGATTCAAATGAGCTATTTGATCTTCTTATGAAGAAAGAAGAGGAAACCTTAAATATTTAAATCTATGGCAAAAAGAAAAAGGAAAAAAAGTAAACTTGTTCCAATCTTGTGGATTATCACATTAATACTCTTTGGTCTCTATTTTCTATACAATAATTTCGATATAAAAAAGTTGTTCCCTCAAAAAGGTCAAAAATCTTCAATTTCTAACAATAGTTCAAAAACATTTTTTTCTATGCCAGTTATAGAAACACATAAATCATCAGCTTCAACTTCATCTCAAAAAAGTTCTTCTACTTCAAGCATGAAAGTTAAATTGTATGTTGGAAAAATGTCGGACAAATTTATATCATTAGTGCCAGTTGAAAAAGATATTCCCAGAAGTGCAACTCCCTTGAAAGATACATTAAAAGCCCTTATAGAATACAGAGATGAAAATTATCTTAACCTTATTCCATTAAACACAAAAATCAATAATGTGTGGATAAAAGACTCTTTTGTTTACGTTGATTTCAGTGAAGAATTTAACTACAACTCTTATGGTGTCGCAGGCTACAATATTCAGGTATATCAGATTGTTTATACAGCTACCCAGTTTGAGAATCTCAAAGGGGTTTATTTTTACATAAATGGGAAACCTATCAAATATCTTGGTGGCGAGGGTTTTTTAATCAACAATCCGGTTAAGCCATATACCTCTCTTCCAAAATTTTCATTTTAATCAAGCCCAAATTCTTTTAATTTTTTATGAAGATAGCTTCTATCTATATCAAGGGATTCTGCTGTTTTTGATATGTTATAATCAAACTTTTTTAGTCTTTCCTCTATAAGCTCTTTTTCAAAAATATTTCTTGCATCTTTAAGTGTAAGATTTTCATATTTATTTTCACTCTTTTCTATCTTAGCTGAAGAATATAATTTTATATCTTCTTCTGTTATTTCATTTTTATTTGCAAGTATTAAAACTCTTTCGACAAAATTTTTAAGCTCACGAACATTTCCCGGCCAGTGCATATGTTTGAGAAATTTTATTGCTCCATCTGAAAAAATATGAGATTTATTATTTCGGAAATTATATTCTTCCACAAAAAATTGCACAAGTTCTTCTATGTCTTCTTTTCTTTCTCTTAATGGAGGTATGTGGATTGGAATTACATTAAGGCGGTAAAACAAATCTTCCCTAAATAGCCCTTTCTTAATTTCTGAATGAAGATTTTTATTAGTAGCCGAAATAATTCTTACATCTACTTCAAGCAAAGTATTTCCACCCACTCTTTCAAACTGTCTCTCCTGAATTACTCTGAGTAGCTTTGCCTGTGCAGGCAAGCTCAAATCACCCACCTCATCAAGAAAAAGAGTCCCTCTATGTGCTAACTCTATCTTACCTTTTTTCTGCTTATTTGCACCAGTAAATGCCCCTTTTTCATAACCAAAAAGCTCTGATTCTATAAGAGTATCGGGAATAGCTGCACAGTTTATACCAACAAAGGGATAGTTTTTCCTTTTACTTTTGTTATGTATTATTCTTGCTATTAATTCCTTACCTGTGCCATTTTCGCCTGTTATAAGAACGCTTGCATCAGAAGAAGCAATTCTATCAACGGAAGAAAGAATTTCATTGACAATTCGGCTTTTACCTATAAATTTTATCTCTGAAATTTTAGTCTTCAAGTTTAAGTTTTCAACCTGCAATTCCTTTATCTTCAATGCATTCTTAACCGTTGTAAGAATTCTCTCAACTGAAAGAGGTTTTTCTATAAAATCAAATGCACCTATTTTCATGGCTTCAACAGCCATTCTTATATCACCATGCCCCGAAATTATTATAATCGGTATTATTGGAAATTCGCTGTGAATTGATTTTAAAACTTCTATTCCACTCTTACCGGGAAGCATAACATCAAGAATAATTACATCAACATCTTCATAGAAAAACTTCTTTTCAGCCTCTTCTCCACTTTCTGCCGTCACAATATCATAACCTTCATCCTTCAAAATATCAGATATTGTGTTTCTTATGTTTATCTCATCATCAACTATAAGTATTTTACCCTTCACTTTTTACTCCTTCTGAAGGAAGTTCAAAATAAAAAGTAACCCCAACATCATCATTTATAAAATCTAACTTTCCATTATGTTCGGCAATTATTCTTTCTGATAAAGCAAGCCCAATTCCATTACCCTCGCTTTTTGTTGTAAAATAGGGTTTAAAAATTTGCTCTTCTATGTTGCTATCTATACCTTTACCAAAATCTTTAACATATACTCTTAAGTTATTCTCTTTGAGTTCTACACCTAATATTATTTTCTTTTCAATAGTCGCTTCAACCGCATTCTTAACAAGATTAAATAAAACCTGCTTTATTTTTTCTCTATCAAATTCAATCAAAAATGAATCGTAATCACTATTAAAAACAAACTCTATATCAGGATAGGCATTACTGAAGAAATCTTTTACCTCTGAAATAACTTTTATAATATCATGCTTCTCTATATTCAGTGGAGGCAATCTTAAAAATTTTGAAAATTCATTTATCAGATTTTCTATTCTCTTTGTTTCTTCAATTATTGTCGTTAATGTTTTATCAAAAATGCCATTGAAGTTTTCCTTGTCTTTTGTAATTAAAAGTCTTTCTGCCGATAACTTTATAGGAGTGAGTGGATTTTTTATTTCATGAGCAAGTTTTCTTGCAACCTCCTGCCAAGCCTCAATTCTTTCAATTCTCTTTATTTTCTGATAGGCTTCCTTTAAATTTTCTGCCATAATATTAAAATTATTTGCAAGATCCTCAAGTTCATCTTTTGAATTTACTTTCACCCTGTAGTTAAGATTTTTAGATAGATAAATAGTTCCTTTCAAAAGTTTTTCTACAGGAATAGTTATATTTCTTGCTGCAAATAAACCTATATAAAACGCTCCAAAAAGTATCGGTATTGATAAAATTATTACTGAAATCAAAGAAACCGGAAAAATCAAATTTCTCAGTTTTTTTATCTTTTCAAGCATTTCTTCATTTTTCTTCATTGCTGGTATGGCCTCATTCAATGGTAAAGGAATATTTTCTCCATAAAATGCATTTTTTTGGCTTATAAATGCTACCCCTTTAATATGTTCAGTATAAAAAACGTTGCCCCTTATAGAATAGAAAAAGTCTTTATAAGAAATATTAGATATAATTTCTGGTATTTTTATATCACTTTCATTTTTTTCAAGCACTAAATTTGTTTTTTTTATTCTCAAAATAACAGGAAAATCATTTAAATTGTTTGTTTTTGAAAGTAAATTTTGTTCAAAATGTTTTTGATAATAATTAAACATAATTTTATAATCATTAAGAAGAGTGGTTGATATTTTTCTCTCTTCTTCTATAAAAGTTGACTCTATAAGGAAAATGAGATAAAACATAAGCCCGGCAAACACAAGTATAGAAATGAGAATAGTAACTATAAAGTAGACAGTAATTTTGCCCCTTAGCTTATATCCTTTAACACCCTTTTGTTTATAAATATAAAGCCTTAAAAGATTGTAAACAAGAATAACACCCAAAGCACTGAAAATAAAAAATACTATTGGCACAACTAAAAGTATAGTCTCGTTTGCTTCAATTGATAACAACCATTTATAAGAAAAATACCAGATAAGACCGGAAAAAATAAGAATAGCAAGAGTAAGAAAAAAAATCTCCCTCTTTTTATAACTTTCAGTCCTCGTCAAACTTCGACACCTCAATAAGCTCTCTTATAGCTTTAAGAGCCTCTTCTTCATCTTCTCCATCAGCAACAATTTTCAAAACTGTTCCCTTTCCAGCAGCAAGAAGTAATAAATTCATTATACTTTTGCAGTTAACTTCTATGCCATCTTTTATTATTTTTATATCACTTTTAAAGTTACTTGCAAGAGTTGCAAGCAATGAAGACGGTCTGGCATGAAGCCCATATTCGTTTTGAATTGTTACATTTATTTCTTTCATTTATTAAACCCCAATGATATTATTATTTTATAATATTTTTGAAAATCATACAAGTTATTTCATATATTTTCATTTTTTTTAAGAACACTCTTAATTTTTTGATTGAGTTCCTTTGCGGAATTATAACCAAGTCTTAACATTATTTCCCTATAAGCCGCAACTTCAATAAGTAAGGCAATATTTCTTCCCGGACTTACAGGGATCTCTTTCTTTGGTATATTTATCCCCAGTATATTTTCATACTTTTCTTCTATACCAAGTCTATCATAGTTATATCCAACATCCCATTCATGAAGGTTTACAATCAGATCAACTTTCTCAGATTTCAAGATTTTACCTTCTCCAAAATACTGAGAAACATTTATAATCCCTATTCCTCTTATTTCAAGAAAGGGTCCATAATTGGCGCCGGGTTCTCCAATAAGCTCAAACCCCTTTGCCTTTCTTACCTTTTTAATTTTAACAAGATCATCAGAAATAAATCTATGCCCCCTCTCTATAAGACCAAGAACAGCCTCACTTTTGCCAATACCACTCTTACCAGTAATTAAAACTCCTATATTGTAGATAGAAACAAAATCCCCGTGAGTAATAATAAACGGAGAAAAATAGTCAGAAAGAAAAGCAGAAAGTAAAGAAATAAATTCCTTCGTTGGCTTTTTAGTCTTCAAAAGAGGAACTTTGAGCTTATCGCATAATTTGATAACAACTTCTGGAAGCTCAAGCCCATAAGTTACAATACAAACAGGTATCTGATAGCTGAAAAATTTTTCGAGTAACTCTATCTTACCTTCATTTGCTATCTTATGAAGATAAGCCACCTCCCCCCTTCCAAAAACCTGAATCCTTTCAAAAGCAAAATGTTCAAAAAAATCTGCCAGTGCAAGCCCCGGTCTATTTATTTCTTCGCTTATAATTACTCTATCAAAGCCTTCAGCACCAGCAACAATATTTAATTCAAACTCCTCTCCATTAGCCTTAGTTTTGTTAAAGAAATCTCTTACTGATATCTTCTGGAGGGAGAAGCCTTCTTCCATATTTTCTCCAAAAAGTTAAAATTAAGAGCCAGTATGATGATCTGTAATCTTATCCTTTTTCTTTTTAATCTCTTTTTCTATCTTGTCAGACACAATGTCTATAGCTTCATTCCAGCTTGAAGATGATCCTTCAGCAAAAAAGGTTGAATGATCAGCTGGTATTTTAACCTCAATATTATAAATTGATCTTTCAAAAGAAACTATCACATTTACATTTAAAATATGATTAAAATAAAATTTAACCTTTTTCATTTTCTTTTCAAAATATTCTTTCATTTCGTCTGTAAACTCACAATTTCTTGCGGTGTAATTAATATTCATAAAGCTCTCCTTTTATTTCACTGTTTTGTATTAAAAACATCCTTGAAAATAAAGAAATTTATTAATAAAACTAAATTAAAAAATACTAAATTCTATTAAAGTATTGTTAATTTGAATACATCTATAAGCCACGATGAAAAATAAAGTAGAACAACAATAGTAGCTCCCATAAAACAACAATAACATGTAGCATCATCTTCTAAAAACTGTCTCATACTCATGGCAAAAAAATTTTTACGTTCCAGAATATAAGATTCTGGCTTGCCAATAAAAACCTCTACAGGAAAAATATTTGGTGCAAAAAGTGGAATAATACTTCCACAAACAACATTGTTTCTCAAAAAGAAATCAACATTTTCTTTAAAATCAGCTTTTAAGCTACTATTCTCAACAGAAAAAGAAGTTAAAGGAATAAAAACTGTAAGTAAAATTAACAAAAACCTTCTTAATAAAATCCCCCTCATAGAAAATATTATCCTCCTTAAGAAAATTGATTTTTGTTTTATTTTAGAAAACTGTTCTTGATCTTTTCAAGTTTTGCACGTAAGATCATTATTGCTTTCGTATGAAGTTGAGAAACTCTTGACTCTGTAACATTCAAGATAGTTCCTATTTCTTTGAGAGTCAATCCTTCATAATAATAGAGAATTAACACCTGTTTCTCTCTTTCTGGCAATTCCATTAAAGTTTTTGCAATTATCTTTTTTATTTCTTCTTTTTCTGCTGCAATGTCTGGATTGTAAGTATCTGGACTTTCCAAGGTTTCTTCTATTGAAAGAGGGGCATTATCACTACCATCATTCAAAAACCAGCTATCATCCATAGAAACCAATGAATTACCGCTTACCCTCAACAAAAGATTATGAAAGTCCTGAAGACTTAATCCCATAAAATCGGCAATTTCTTCATCTGCGGGAGACCTGCCGAGTTTACCTTCAAGTTCTGATATAGCCCTTTCTATTTCTTTTGCTTTCTGTCTTACAGAACGTGGTAGCCAGTCAATTGCCCTCAACTGATCAAAAATAGAACCTCGTATTCTTGTGACAGCATAAGTTTTAAACTTTATTTCCCTTTTTGGATCAAACTTATCTATAGCATCAATAAGACCTAAAACACCATAACTAACAAGATCGTTGAAATCTACATTGTTGGGAACATTCATTGCAACTCTACCAGCAACATATTTAACAAGAGGAGCATATTTCTCTATGAAATAATTTCTTATCTTCTGATCCTTTGTTTTTGAATATCTATCCCAGAGTTCTTCTTCTGAGATTTGTTCAAATTCTTCATAGCCCCTCATTTTTTACTCCTGAAAAAAACAATTTTTATACTTTTTAGATTATAACTTATCTCTATTTTTTTGACAATATTTTAAAATAAAATGTATTTAAGTTTAAAAATTTAGAAAAAACATTGGGCTGTTCATCAAGTGAACAGCCCAGAAATTTAATTTTACTTTTTATTCTTTTCTTCAATAACAGCCTGTGCTGCTGCAAGTCTTGCTATAGGAACTCTGAAAGGTGAGCATGAAACATAGTTCATTCCAACTCTATGACAGAATTTTACAGATTTAAGTTCTCCACCATGTTCTCCACAAATACCAACCTTAAGATTTGGTCTTGTGCTTCTACCTTTCTCAATAGCCCATTTTACAAGCATTCCAACACCTTCCTGATCAAGTGACTGGAATGGGTCATCCTTAAAGATTCCTGTCTTCTTCTCATCAACATAATCTGGTAAGAATCTTCCAGCATCATCTCTTGACATACCGAGAGTCATCTGAGTAAGGTCATTTGTACCAAATGAGAAGAATTCTGCAACTTCTGCTATTTTATCAGCAAGCAAAGCTGCTCTTGGAACTTCTATCATTGTTCCAACCATATAGGATACTTTTACTCCCATTCTCTGTATTACTGATTCAGCAACTTCTCTTGTCTTTGTTTCAAGAATCTGCAATTCTTTCTTATCAATAATCAAAGGAATCATTATTTCTGGAAGAACTTTGATGCCTTCTTTTGTGCATTCACAAGCTGCTTCCATAATAGCTGTAACCTGCATTTCAAGAATTTCTGGATAAGTAATAGCAAGCCTACATCCTCTATGTCCAAGCATTGGGTTTGCCTCTTTGAGCTGTTCTACTCTATGTTTAACCTTTTCAAAAGGAACTCCAATCTTCTCTGCAAGATGCTTCTGAGCTTCTTCTTCATGAGGCACAAACTCATGTAATGGTGGGTCAATAAGTCTTATTGTAACTGGAAGTCCATCCATTGCTTTAAATATACCTTTGAAGTCTTCTTTCTGGAATGGAAGTAGCTTTGCAAGAGCTTTCTTTCTACCTTCAACAGTATCAGCCACAATCATTTCCTGAATAGCAAGTCTTCTTTCTTCTGTATCAAAGAACATATGCTCAGTTCTACAAAGACCTATACCCTCTGCACCAAGTTTTCTTGCATTTTCTGCATCATAAGGTGTATCTGCATTTGTTCTGACATTGAGTTTTCTTATCTCATCTGCCCATTTCATTATCTTATAGTAACTTTCTGGTAATTCTGGAGTGATAAGTTTGAGAGAACCTTCAAAAACTTCTCCAGTAGAACCATTGAGAGTAATATAATCTCCCTCTTTTATAACTTTATCCCCAACTTTAAAGAGCTTTTTGTCATAATCAATATCAATCTTTTCACAACCTACAATACAACATTTTCCCCAACCTCTTGCTACAACAGCAGCGTGAGAAGTTTTTCCACCTGTAGCGGTAAGAATACCCTGAGCAGCATGCATACCACCAACATCTTCAGGGCTTGTTTCTTTTCTCACAAGAATAACCTTTTCACCTTTTTCAGCCCATTCTTCTGCATCTTTAGCTGTGAAAACTACTCTACCAGTTGCAGCACCTGGAACAGCATCAATACCCTGAACAAGGAATTTTTTCTTTAATTCATCTTTCTGTGATGGATCAATAATAGGATAGAAAACTCCCTCTATATCTTTGTCTTTTATTCTCAATACAGCCATTTCTTTTGTAATAAGTCCTTCTTCTACCATATCAGTAGCTATCTTAAATGCTGCAATAGGAGATCTCTTTCCAGTTCTACACTGTAGCATATATAATTTTCCTTCTTCAACTGTAAATTCGAGATCCTGCATTTCTTTATAGTGCTTTTCAAGAATCTTTCTTACTTCTTCAAGCTGAGCATAAACTTTTGGGTCTCTTTCTTTGAGTTCAATAAGTTTCATTGGGGTTCTTATACCTGCTACAACATCTTCTCCCTGTGCGTTAACAAGATAATCTCCATAGAATACATTTTCTCCAGTGTTTGGGTCTCTTGTGAAACATACCCCTGTTCCAGAGGTCTCCCCCATATTTCCAAAAACCATTTGAACAACGTTTACAGCTGTTCCAATTATACCTTTGAGGTTTTCAACTCTTCTATATGTTACAGCTTTTTCTGCCATCCAGCTATTGAATACTGCTGCGATAGCACCCCAGAGTTGAACCTGTGGATCCTGTGGAAAATCTTCACCGAGTTCTTTCTTGTAAAGATCTTTAAACAACTGACAAACTTCTTTTAATTCTTCTGCATTAACATCAGTATCATTTACTTTCTTTCCTTCAGGAATACCAAGTCTTTTTCTTGTCTTTTCTTCTTTAATCTTTTCAAAAATGTGATCAAACTTCTCTCTTTCAATTCCCTTTGCAGTTGAGCCATACATCATTATAAATCTTCTGTAAGCATCGTAAGCAAATCTTGGATTGTTGGTTTTCTTTGCAAGCCCCTCAACAGACTGATCATTTAAACCCAAGTTAAGAATTGTTTCCATCATACCTGGCATTGAAACAGGTGCACCAGATCTTACTGAAACAAGCAAAGGATCATTTGGATCTCCAAGTTTTTTGCCCACCAATTTTTCAAGTTTCTTGAGATTTTCTTCAACCTCTTCCTTTAAGCCATCTGGATAATTCTTGTTGTTTTTGTAATAAAGATCGCAAACTTCGGTAGTAATGGTAAAACCTGCTGGCACTGGAAGCCCAATAGAAGTCATTTCAGCAAGACCGGCTCCTTTACCTCCAAGAAGCTCTTTCATTGTGCCATCGCCATCTGCTTTACCACCTCCGAAAAAATAAACCATCTTTTTCTTTGCCATATATATTTACCTCCAAAAAAAATCTTTTCATTATATTTTATACTTTTTTTTTAAATATTGCAAAGAATTATTTATTAATTCACCATACTTTCTTGAATAGTGTTTTGGTAGGAAGTATAGTTAATTTTAGAAATTCAAAAAGGTTATAGCAAAAAAAACTATTTAAAATTTTACTACCAGAAACTGGCAATCCTTAAAATCCTTTAAGTATAATCTTTCCGATAGTTCTTTACAAAATTGTAAAATAATCCTCAGCTAAGGGTAGTTTAAATATTTGACATTTTTTCTTCAGAATTATAAAATTAAACAGATTAAAAAATAAAGCAAATTTCGTATATTACTTTGAATTGAGCAATAAAGCGAAGTACTGCGTATATAAATGAGTTAGCTGAAAGGCACGGGCAAGTTTGTTAATAAAAATGTGCGGCATCCTTGCCGCATTAATTACGTAGAATATAATTCTTGACAAAGGAGCTATAGGTTAATGAAATTATTGTTTGTTATATTTCTCTATTTTAGCTTTTGTTCTTTTTTAGGTTGGCTTATTGAAACATCATTTCGTACTATTAAAGATAAGAAATTTGTTAATTCTGGATTTCTTTATGGTCCCTTTGTTCCAATTTATGGATTTGCAGCAATATTCATTTTTCTCCTTGATACATTTTCATATAATTTATTTTTACCTGCCCGTTTAATAATTTTCATATTAATACCAACAATAATTGAGTATCTTACTTCATTTTTATTTGAAAAGATATTAAATCTTAGATTATGGGATTATTCAGATCAAAGATTTAATCTTCATGGTAGAATTTGTTTGAAATTTAGTATAATCTGGATATTTTTAGTGTTAGCTGATATCTTTATAGTACAAAAATTTATAATAGTTATTTTAAATAAACTACCTATTTCTTTTCTTCAAATATCTTCTACTATATTATTCATTTATTTCACAATAGATTTGTTTTTTACAGTTAAGGTATATCAGAATTTTATATTAATAATAGATAAGTTAAAATCTTTTGAATTTAATAAAGAAACAAATCCTAAAGATATATTTATTAACAACCCAATATTATTAAAGTTAAAAGATATTTTTAGACCAATTTCAGCATTTCCACATTTATTAGTTTATGTTCAAGATAATATTTATAATATATTTAATATTTTGCAAGATGCTGTTGGTAATAATATTAAATCAAAATCAGAATCTGTTTTAAATTATCTTAATGATAATGAATTTTCTGAAATAATTAAGGACATTATCAATAATTCGGAATACCAGAAATTAAAAACGATTCATCATCACGAACACAGTATTTATAACCATTCACTTCATGTTGCCTGGCTTTCATATAAGATTGGTAAATATATTGATAAGTATACTAAAATCCGTATTGTAGATCTTACTCGAGGAGCTCTTTTGCATGATTTTTTCCTTTATAATTGGAGAAAAGAAAAACCCCCTTCCGGGAAATTACATGCTTTTGAACATCCAAAGGAAGCATTAAAAAATGCACAATGCAATTTTTATCCAATATCAAAAATTGAAAAAGATATTATATTAAAACATATGTGGCCTCTAAATTTAATACCTCCAAGATATATAGAAACTCTTATAGTTGTGATAGTTGATAAATTAATAGCTTCAAAAGAATTAATTATCGAATATCATAACAATAATAAAATAAAAAGAAATAAAAAGAAAAGTTAGCGGCATCCGTGCCGCCCGTTATTATACAATGCCCGTGCCCATCAGCTAACAGCGGGTTAGCGCTGCGCTCCGTCCTCGCCTGCGGGCTCCGGGCGGTGCTCGGGCTCCGCCACATTTTGCTCTGTCACGAAATTTGCGCGTGGGAAGCAAATTTCGCGCCAGGCCTGCGGCACGCAAAACGTCGCCAACCCGCACCGTTATACGCCATTGTCTGTAATAGAGGAGGAAGTAAAGCATGAAGCCTGAAGTTAAAGACCGATTAATTACTGGGCTTGCTCAATATCTTAGTGCTCAATCTGCCGGTTCAAGTAGATTTGCTGTGGCTGATGGTTATCTTGCAATTGATAACTACTTTTCTGCCATCTTGCTCATTAAAGGAATTGATCCGACTCGAAATCATAGACAGAAACTTGACCTTATGCTGGAGCATTTCGGAAATCTTATGGGCAAAGCTGAAATTAGTAAAAATGATCTTGAAAAATTCTATGAGTGTTGGCAGAAAGTACGGTATTCATCGGTAATTCCAACTCCAAATGAGACACTTAATTTTCTCAGACTATCTTACCGTGTTATATCAGCTATTACACAAGAAATTGCTTACCTATATGCTAAGTCGGCAGATGAATTAGAAGAAGAACTTTATGCAGAGGTTTTAGGAAGTCGCTGGTCGAGTTTTGAGGAAGAATGTAGATATATTCACGAAAAGTGGCAGCAAGAAGCAGAGATTCAAGGTGAGATGGGGTATGGGTCTAAGCTTGGTAATAAAATGCTAAATCCATCCAATTTTTGTGAAATTCGTGTCTTGGCAGATGATCCAGTCACTAAAGACATTCTCGCCAATGATTCTGAGTTTGGTTCTGATGTCGCAAAATTCTATCAATCATTTTTGAATTTAGTAGTACAAGTTCAGAATACTCGTCATAAGAGAGGAATAGAACCTAATGAAGTTCCAAATTTTATGTTGTCCTTAAGAATGCGTTATCATGGGCAGTCTCTGAAAGAAATAGCAGAGGATTGGGGAAAGATGCTTGTCAACGCGTTCAAACAGTTAAAAGAGTCAAACAAGGGGAGTAATGACAACGGCGTATAACAGCGTGTTTGCGACGCTTCCCTAAATTGCCTAAAGGCAACTTCGCAAACACGCAAGCCGTTGTGCGAAAGGCAGAGCGCCAAACTTATTGTGAAAGGAATATTTATTGAGAATATATTTCTTAACCCTGCCCCCAAGACGCCCGCCGTCCGTGGCGGGCGAAGAAAAGAGTAGAAAGGTGTTACAAGAATATGAAAAATAAAATATCAAATAGGGATTTAAGTTCAGCCAGAGCCAATAAAAAGGATGAATTTTATACACAACTTTCAGATATTGAAAAAGAATTAAAGCATTATAAAGACCATTTTAAGGATAAGATTGTATATTGTAATTGTGATGACCCAAGAGTTAGTAATTTTTTTCATTATTTCTCTTATAACTTTGAAAAACTTGGTTTGAAAAAACTTATTACAACCTGTTATAAAAATCAAGATATGGATTTATTCAGTCAAAATAATTCTGAGCGTGCTATCTATTTAGAATATACGGGTGATAAGAATAAGAATAACATACCAGATAAAAATGAGATTGAAGTCAAATATTTAAAAGGCGATGGTGATTTTAGAAGCCAAGAATGTATTGATCTTTTAAAACAAGCGGATATTGTAGTTACAAATCCTCCTTTTTCATTGTTTAGGGAATATGTAGCTCAATTATTTGAATATAAAAAGCAATTTTTAATTATTGGAAATATAAATGCAGTTTCTTATAAAGAAATATTTAAGTTATTTAAAGAAAATAAAATATGGCTTGGAGCAAGCATCCATAGTGGAGATAGAGAATTTGGAGTGCCTGATTATTATCCTTTGAATGCAGCAGGTGTTAGGATAGATGAAAATGGGAAAAAATACATCCGGGTTAAAGGGGTCAGATGGTTTACCAATTTAGATTATAAAGAACGACACGAAGACTTAATCCTTTACAAGAAATATACACCAGAGGAATACCCGAAATATGATAATTATGATGCAATCAATGTAGATAAAACTTCTGAAATACCTATGGATTATGATGGCGCGATGGGAGTCCCTATTACTTTTTTAGACAAATATAATCCAGAACAATTTGAAATATTAAGTTCTAACGATATCAGAATCAATGAAAATGTGCCGTTTAAAGAACATGGTCTTATCAAAGATAAGGAAGGGGCTATTAATGGTAAACCAAAATATGTTCGTATTGTAATCAGAAATAAAAAGTTTAAAAAAGGTTAACGATATGAAAATTGAACTTAAAGAAATTACAGTCAAAGAATTAACAGATGGTTATCAAGATAATCAGGAAAACGGAGTTGTAGGCTTTGGTGGTAAGCTTGACATTCGTCCGCCGTATCAGAGAGAATTTATTTACAAAGACAAACAAAGAGATGCAGTTATTGATACGGTTATTAAGAATTTTCCTTTAAATGTAATGTATTGGGCAGTTAGAGAGGATGGTAATTTTGAAGTTATAGATGGACAACAAAGAACAATATCTTTATGTCAATATGTGCAAGGAGATTTTGCATTTAAAAACCGCTATTTTCACAATCTACAAAAAGATGAACAGGAAAAAATACTTAGCTACAAGCTTATGATCTATTTTTGCAGTGGAACAGATAGCGAAAAACTAGAATGGTTTAAGACAATAAATATTGCAGGAGAAAAATTAACCGATCAAGAATTAAGAAATGCCGTTTATTCTGGCTCTTGGGTTACAGATGCAAAAAGATATTTTAGCAAAAATGGTTGTCCGGCATATAAAATAGCCGGTGATTACTTAAATGGGGCTGCAATTAGACAAGATTACTTAGAATCTGTTATTAAATGGATCAGTAGTGACAATATTGAAGAATATATGGCAAAACAACAACACGAATCAAATGCAAATGATTTATGGCTATATTTTCAAAATGTAATCAATTGGGTAAAAGTAATGTTTCCCACTTATAGAAAAGAGATGAAAGGAATTGAATGGGGCTTTTTATATAATGAGTATAAAGATAAGAAATTCGATCCTAAGAAATTGGAAATTGAAATCAATAAACTCATGCAGGATGAGGATGTTACGAACAAGAAAGGAATTTATTGGTATATTTTGAATAGAAAAGAAAAGCATTTAAATATTCGAGCGTTTACTGATAATCAAAAGCGTGAAGCTTACGAGAGGCAAAAAGGGATTTGTCCTATGTGCAAAAAACAATTTGATATAGCTGAAATGGAAGCAGACCACATTAAACCGTGGCATGAGGGAGGTAAAACAATCGCTGAAAATTGTCAGATGCTTTGTAAGGATTGTAATAGAAGTAAGTCTGGGAAATAGAAAGTTGTTGAAAAATGGAATAATGAAAATAAGGTATATTTTATGATAACTAAAATAACCAAATTACAAAACTTCGGCATATTTCATGATTTTACTTGGGGAAATGATCTTCCAGAGTTTAAAAAATATAATTTGATTTATGGATGGAATAGGAGTGGGAAAACCACTATTTCTCGTATTTTTTCTAGTTGCGAGAAAAAAAGCATATTCGATACAAATAAATTCAAACAGTACCCCGAGAATGGGAAGTTTGAAATAAAAACTGATGATGAAAATACTATAAAAGAAACAAATGTCTCCAATAATGATTTACCTATAAAAGTTTTCAATAAAGATTTTGTAGATGACAACATTTCATTTGATCCTTCTAACCCCTGTAAACCAATTGTTTATGTAAGTGAAGAAGATATTGAAAGGAAAAAACAACTTGAACAATTAAAACAGGAGAATATTACTCTTAGTAAAACATGCGAGCAATTTAAAAAAGACAGAGAGGCAAAAGAATCTAAAAAAAATACTTTTCTAACTAGTTTAGGAAGAGAAATTGCGAATATTCTTTTTGATAAGACTTACAACAAGACAAAAGCAGAAAACAAAATCAATACTATCGGCATTGATAATTTTGCAGACAAAACCCTATGTGACGAAGATAAGAGAAAATACGAAGCAATAAGTAAAAGCGAAGCGGGGAAAACGCAAAGCGCATTTTCAGAGTATAATTTTTCATTTTTTTTTGACGATGAAGCAATTGATAGTTTCCAAAAGATTTTTGAAAAAATTGAGGCTCTGCTCGGCAGAAAAGTTGTTTCGGAAACACTGGAAAGATTAAAAAATGATCAAGTTTTGAATAGTTGGGTAAAGCAAGGTTTTGATTTACACAAAAATAAAAAAGAAACTGAAAAGTGTTTATTTTGTCAAAATCCACTTGATAAGGATTTTTTAGATAGTCTGTCAAGACATTTCAGTAAAGATTATGAAGATACGCAAAGAGGAATCAAAAGATTAGAAAATGAAATTGTAAAAATAAAACGACAAGAAATTCCCACAAAAAACGTCGATTTATATCCCGATCTGAAAGACAGTTATACGAGTAAGGCAAAGGAACTTAATGAAGTTATAAATAAAATAAATACATGGATTGATGAAGCAATAAAAAAACTTCAAGAAAAACATGATAACCCACTTATAAATGTTTCAAGTCCACCGCAACCAGAGGATTTTTTGTCGTCATATAATAGAGTAATTCGGGAAATCAATGAAATTATTAAACGACATAATGAAAAGGTAACAAATCATCAGTTGGAAGTGTCAAATGCAAGGGAAAGACTAGAGTTACATACAATCGCGAATGCTTTGTTGGAAGAGGATTATAAAAAAATAATTACTGATTTAAAAGAAGCAGCGGAAAATGAGGAAATGGTTCTAAATCAATTCAAAAACAATAAAACCGAAATTGAAAACCTTGAACAGCAAACTTCGAACATTGGCAAAGCGATCGATCTTATTAATAAATATTTGGAAGAATTTTTTGGAAGAAAAGAAATAGAACTCTCATTAGACGATAATAAAAAGGGCTATACAATAAAAAGATACGGAATACCAGCAAAAAATTTGAGCGAGGGAGAAAAAACTGCAATCGCATTTTCGTATTTTGTCGTTAAAGTTGGCGAAGGCGAATTTGATAAAACCAAAGGGATTATTTTTATTGACGATCCGATTTCTAGTTTTGACTCAAACTTCATTTATCACTGTTTTTCAATGATAAATACACATTTCAAACAAGTTGGACAACTATTTATCTCTACGCACAATTTTCAGCTCTTAAACTTGGTCAAGGAATGGTTTGTAGATAAAAACAATTCGACAAAAAAAGACAACGAAAAACTAAGGTCGGAAAACAAGACAGAAAAACCAATTCCTTGCGAGTTTTTCATGGTAGAAAATTATACTGAATCAGATGTGAGAAAAGCCAAAATTGTTGCGCTTGATAAAACTCTGCGAAATTATAAATCCGAATATCACTTTTTGTTTGCTAAGCTCAAAGAATTTTCAGAAAAACAAGATACTCAATATGAAGATTTTTATACGATTGGAAATATGGCGAGAAGATTTTTTGATATTTTTGCAGATTTCAAGATACCAACAACAGGAGATCAAAAGTCTAAAATGGAAGTATTGATCAAAAATATCAATGATCCAAATGAGAAAATCAGCACTGTAGACGCAGCCAAAGCATACAAGTTGGTAAATGAATATTCTCACAATTCCGATCCAACAAGTACAATCGAGCATAAAGATAAAAGCGAAATCAAAGACGCAATCAAGATTCTGTTGAACATTGTGAAAGAATCAGATCCAAAGCATTTTGAAATATTGGAAAAGAATATAAAATGATTAACCATAATTCATTAAGTAACCGCCTACGCACATCGTGTGCTACGGCGGAAGAGGGGCGGGGTTAAGAAATGAAGACAAAAACCGAAGAGGCGCTCTGCCCATCGCCCAACAGCGGCTATACGCCATTAAAACAGCGCATAGCCGCGGAACGTTATATGCAATTTGCCCTGAGATTACCTAAATAAAAATTTTGAAAGAAACATTTTATGATCCTGATTATGATAATGGAGGATAAAATATGAGTGAAATAAAAAGGACTCAAATAAGTGAAGAATGGGCTCATTCTGAAGTAGTAGAAGCTGGAGGTTTTATCTTCATTAGCTATTGCATGAAAAATGAAGGACAATCAGTTG